>CAZFOP010000276.1:0-5614 GCA_964520085.1 uncultured Solibacteraceae bacterium
TGGCGATTCAGAATCCGGATGGAGAGACGGATCAGAAGTACGTGGTCTACGATCTGGAGGAAGCGCGGCGCTACTCGGTGTCGGTGGGCGTGGGCGCCGAATTCGCGCGCATCGGCGGCTGCGAGTATTGTCTGGATGCGCCGGCCGGCCAAACCGGGTTTTCGCCGCGCATTTCGCTCGGCATCACGCGTAACGATCTGTGGGGCATCGCACACAGTCTCAGCTTACGCACCCGGTTCTCCACGCTCGAACAGCAGGCGATACTCAATTACGATTGGACTCATTTCCGCGGCAACGACAAGTTGCTGCTCACCTTCACCGCGCGATACGACGATTCCAAGGATGTCCGCACCTTTTCTTTCGAGCGCGCGGAAGCTTCCATACAGTTGAAGCAGCGCGTCAGCAAGTCGCTCACGCTGCTCTACCGCTACACTTACCGCGCGGTCAACGTGAACCAAGCCACGCTGAAGATTTCGCCCGAGCTGATTCCGCTGCTCTCGCAGCCGGTGCGGCTGGGGTTGACTTCTTTCAACCTGATTCAAGACCGGCGCGACGATCCGCTGGACCCGCGCAAGGGAGTCTACAATACGCTCAACGTGGATTTCGCCGAACATATTTTCGGTTCGCAGCGCGACTTTGTGCGCGTGCTGGCGCGCAACTCGACCTACCACCCGCTGGGCAGCAGGATGGTGCTGGCACGATCGACCGAGATCGGCAACATCGCCGCGTTCCATTACAGCGGCGTTGGGGAGGATGCGGTTCCGCTGCCGGAGCGTTTCTTCGGCGGCGGCGCATCGTCCGATCGCGCCTTCCCCGAGGACCAATCCGGACCGCGCGACCCGGAGACCGGCTTCCCCATCGGCGGCAATGCCATGTTCTTCAACCAGACCGAACTGCGGTTCCCGCTAATCGGAGAGAATGTCGGCGGCGTGCTGTTTCACGACTTCGGCAACACCTTCACCGGCGCGAACAACTTCACCTTCCGCGTGAAGCAGGAAGGCCTCGGCGACTTCGATTACATGGTGCACGCGGTCGGCTTTGGCATTCGCTACCGCACGCCCGTCGGCCCGTTCCGCGTGGACCTGGCCTACGACCTCAATCCGCCGCGTTTCTACGGTTTCAAAGGAACCGAGCAGGATTTGGTGAACGCCGGCGTCCACCCATGCCAGGCGGCCGTCAACCAGTGCACGCAGCAGAGCGTGAGCCATCTTCAATTCTTCTTTTCGATAGGACAAACGTTTTGAAGAGGAAGCTCGAGTTGCGATCGGCCGCGCCCACCCACCTGGCGATTCTGGCGCTGGCCGCGATACTTGGGTCGGCGCTTGCTTTGGGCGCCATCATCGACCGCATCGCGGTTACGGTGGGCAACCGCGCGATCACTTCGAGCGACATCGAACGCGAGGTTCGCGTGACTGCATTTCTCAATGGGCAGCCGCCGGATTTGAGTGTGGCGGGGAAGCGCGCCGCGGTCGAGCGCATGGTGGAGCAGAGGCTGGTGCGCCGTGAGATCGAGAGCAGCCGCTACCCAGCGCCGCAACCCGCCGAAATCGAGCCGGGGCTGGCCGCTTTCAGAAAGCGATATTACCCGGCCGAAGCCGATTACCGGCGCGCTCTGGCGCAATGCGGCATTAGCGACCAGGACGTGAGGGACGCACTGCTGTGGCAGCGGACGCTATTGCAGTTCGTGGATGTGCGCTTCCGCCCGGCGGTGCAGATTTCCGCGGAGGAGATTCGGCAATATTTCGACACCGTGCTGGCGCCGCGGCTGCGCGCGGCCGAACCCAGCCGGACCGTTTCGCTCGAGGATTATCGCGATCAGATCGAAGACACGCTGGCGGGCCAGCGCGAGGACCGCGAAATGGACAACTGGTTGCGCGAGGCGCGGCGCCAGACGCCGATCGTCTATCACGATGAGGCGTTCCAATGAAGCGCCGCCTGCTTTGGATTGCCGCTTCGGTGGCCGCGACGGCGCTGGTGGCGGCGGTGGCCGGCGTTTTGGTTCTGCGCAGCGAATGGTTTCGCGGCCGGGCGCGCGGCTGGCTGGTGAGCTCGATGGAAACCGCTACCGGCGGGCGAGTCGAAATGGGCGCATTTCGATTCGACTGGCGGGCCATGCGGGCCGAGGCCGACGCCGTGGTGCTGCACGGCACCGAGCCCGCCGGAAGACCGCCGCTGTTCCGCGCCGATTCCATCGCCGTGGGGCTGAAGATCGTCTCGCTGCTGGAGCGCAATATAGACATTCGCTCGCTCGACGTGGAAGCGCCGCGCATCTCGCTCATCGTCGATGCGGACGGCCGCACCAATCTGCCGCAACCGAAAACCCGCGGCCGGCGCGGCGGCGCCATGGCGGCGATTCTCAAGCTCGCTATCGGCCGTTTCCGCGTACAGCACGGCGAGTTTGAAGTGGAATCGCGTGCCAGCTTCCCCTTCGCGGCACAGGGCCGGAACCTTCAGGCGGCGCTTGCCTTCGATGCCGCTGGTCCGCGCTACCGTGGCAATATCGCCATCGCTCCGCTCCAGTTCTCCGCGCCCGGCGTAGCCCAGACCGACGCAACCATCGCCGCGACGTTCGCGCTCGAACGCAATCGAATCGACATCGTCGCCTTCCATTTGGCTACCGGCAAAACGCGGTTGACCCTGGCCGGCAAGATCGAAAACCTGACTGCGCCGCATGGCCAGTTCGGTTTTCAGTTGCGCCTGGATGACAACGATGCCGAACGCATCTTCATGACGCAATTGCTGGATTGCGGCACGGTCGAAGTGAAGGGCAGCGGCGTCTGGCGTGGCGGCGATGTTTCGATCGCCGGCAATCTGCTCGGCACCGGCCTCGAATATCACGATTCGAGCATCGGGCTGCACAACTTCACGGCGTCCGGTCCGATCGTTTCGGATCTGCGCAGCGTTGCCGCGAGCCCAATCCGGCTGGTCGGGCAGACCGAGTTGGGCGGCCAGACGCTTCCGAGCCAGGCCACTATCGGCGCGGCCGTCCTGCGCATCGCCGATCTGGATTTGCAACTGCGCCAGGTCTCGATCGAAATGTTGGGTGGCAACTACGCGGGCGCCATCGAGCTTCGCGCGTTCGATCGCTACACGGTGGATGGCGCCGTGACGGGTCTCGACGTGCGCCGCGTGGTGAGCCTTTCCACCCCCGCGCCGCTGCCGTGGGACGGCACCGCCGCCGGCCCGTTGCAACTGGAGGGCTCGTTCCATCACCCGAATGAATTGCATTTGAAAACCGCGCTCGAGATCGGGCCAGCTTCGGGAAGCGCGCCGGTCGAAGGCGAAATCGCCGCGGATTGGGATGCGCCGAGCGGCATCCTGGATCTTGGACATTCGCGGCTCAGCCTGCCGCACTCGCGCGTCGCGATCTCCGGCGCGGCCGGCCGCGAGCTGAGCGTCCACCTGGACACGCACGACCTTAGCGAATGGCTGCCCGCGCTGGGCGCGCGCGCCGCGGCGATTCCCGTGAAGCTCGCAGGCAGCGCGGCGGTGTTCGATGGAAAAGTGATCGGCAGTCTGGATCATCCGCGGATTCAAGGCCACCTGAAGGCGGGCGCCTTCACCTACGCGAACCGTACGTTCGACGCGTTCGATACCACGATCGCCGCATCGCCGGATAACCTGCGTCTGGATCACGCGACACTGGCCCGAGAGGGCGTGCGCGCACAGTTCTCGCTCGCCGTGGCGCTGCACGATTGGGCGGCCGGAGACCGCAGCGATATTTTCGGCAGCGCCACCATCCATGACGCACCACTCGCGGAGCTGGTCTCGATGGCGGGCGCTCCGGCTGCGGCCACGGGCACACTGAATGCCACGGTTGCGATCGCGGGCGTCGCCGGCGATCCGATTGTGCAGGCCGATCTCGACGGCGCAAACGGCGACATTGAAGGAGAGTCTTTCGACCGCATCACCGGCCGCGCGCGCTATCGCGCCGGCACGCTCGATTTTTCCGCGGGCGAAATTTACGCCGGTTCGAAACAGATCCGCGTGGACGCCAGCTTCGCCCATTCACCCGGCCGCTTCGACACCGGCGCGTTGCGGTTTCAGATCTCGACCAACGCCGTCCCGATCGAGCAGATTCACCTGCTCAAAGACGCGCGGCCCGGCGCGAAGGGCACGGTCGCGGTGCAGGCGCGCGGCGCAATCGATATCGTCCCCGCGGAAAACGGGCGGTCCGGATTTCGCATTCGCGATTTGCACGCCGAGATCGACGGCACGAAATTGCAATTGCCTGGGGGCGATCTGGGCGACGTTCGTCTCACCGCGGAGACCGATGGCGGCGCACTGCGGGCGCACATGGAATCGAACTTTGCCGAATCGTCGATTGTCGGCGACGGCCAGTGGCGCCTAGCGGAAGACTGCCCCGGCAGCGCCACCATCCGCTTCACCAAGGTAGATCTCGCCCAGTTGCGCGCGTGGCTGGCGCCCGCCGGATCGCTGGCCGGTCTGAACGGCGCGGCGGAAGCCTCGCTGCGCTTGGATGGCCCCGCGCTCAACCCGCGAGCGATGACGGCGGAGCTGCGCATCGCGCGGCTGGAGCTCGCGCCCGCCGCGTCCACCGGTCTCGCGCCCGGCGCCTTCGCGCTGCGCAACTCGGGCGATATCGTCGTCAGTATGGCTGGCTCGACCGTCACCGTGGCGTCGGCGCGGTTCACCGGACGCAACACGGATTTCAGCGTGGCCGGCCGCGTGGTGCTGGGACAGAAGAACCCGCTCGAACTGCGCGTGGCCGGCCGCGCCGACCTCAGCCTGGTGCACGATTTGGATCGCGGCCTCACCGCGTCCGGAGTGCTGAAGGCGGACGCCACCGTGCGCGGAACGCTCGCCGCGCCGCAGATCGCCGGGCGTGTGGAATTCGCGGGTGCCGGGTTCAACATCAGCGACGTCTCCAATGGCATCTCCGGCGCTAACGGCGTGTTGCTATTCAGTGGGGACCGCGTCTCCATCCAAAGTTTCACCGGTGAAACCGGCGGCGGCAAAATCGAGCTCAGCGGATTCGCCGCTTACGGCGGAGAGGGGCCAATCGTGTTTCGCCTGCACGCCGCCGCACATCAGGTACGTGTGCGCTATCCGGAAGGCGTCAGCACGGTGGCCAATGCCGACCTGCGTTTCACCGGGACCACCGCCAGCAGCATTCTCTCCGGCAACATCACCGTTCTGCGCACCGGCTTCAATCCGCAATCGGATTTCAGCTCGCTGCTGGCACAATCGTCGGAGCCTTCGCGCACCCCGGCGGCGCGACCGGGCTTGCTCGGCGGTCTCACTTACGATGTCCAGGTCGCCACCGCGCCGGACGTCCAGGTGCAGAGCGCGCTGGCACAGGATGTCCAGGTGGAAGCCAACCTGCGCTTGCGCGGAACTTACAACAGCCCCGCCGTGCTGGGCCGCGTCAATATCACGCACGGCCAGGTGGTCTTCTTCGGTACGCGTTACAGCATATCGCAGGGATCGGTTTCGTTCTTCAATCCGACCAACATAGACCCGGTGCTGGATGTCGATCTCGAAACCAAGGCGCGTGGCATTCAAGTTACTCTCAACGTTTCCGGTCCGCTGAGTAAGTTGAACCTGACGCCGCGCTCGGACCCGCCGCTGCAATTCAGCGAAATCGTGGCGC
>CAZFOP010000277.1:0-5575 GCA_964520085.1 uncultured Solibacteraceae bacterium
GCGGCCGCCCGGCCGCGCCGGCGATGATCGCGTCGGCTTGCTTCCGGCGCTCGGGCGTGGCCTGGCCACCGTTCGTGCAGAGCCACTCCCGCCAGCAGACCGCTGCCAGTTCGGCGGGTGGAATGTGCCGCTGCAAGAGTGTCAACAGTCCGGCCTGGGAGGTTCTGCCGGAGAATCGCTCGACGGAACGGGGCGCGGCGGACGGAGGAAAGCTGGCGGCATTTCGCCATATGAACAGCGCAGCGCAGAGCCCCAGCCCGAACGCCAGGCCCATCAGCCGGAATTGCCGCGCCATCCCCACCACGCTTCCCGATTCCGCGATTCCCAAATGCTCTTCGTCGAAAACGATCTGCCGGGATGGGCCGAGGACTCCGGCCACCTGCCGCAGCCGGTCCATGGCGACCGCCGATTGATTGGTGAAATCCGCGCTCTCGGCCATTAACACCACGCTGCCTTTGCCGAAGTCGCGTTCAATGGCCAGCTTCTCCGATCCCACCTGGTCGCGGACCCTCCAGCCTTCGGTCTGCCCAAAGTAGAGCGGGTGTGGGTTCTTCTCATCGGAATCGATCTGAAAAGTCACCTTCCACATGGTCTTGAGGGGCGGCGCTTGGGGCGTCTCCGATTGCAGTTTCTTTTTCGTTCCCGTGGGAATCGGCTCCTCCTGGCGATCGAAGTCCTTCTGCTTGGGCCGGTTGTACTCGGTGTCGATGTGCATGGCCACCACCACCCGGTTGCCACGGTTGGCAATGCGTTCCAGCACCCGAAGGAACAAGTCTTCGTTCCAATTCACGCGCATCGGATTCACACCGAGCAAAACCAGGGTGACGCCATCGCGCGGCAGGAACTCCATCGGCATGAAATTGCGCGACACGGTAATTCCGGGGAGTTTGTTCAGGCTGTCGTAGAGCAACTTCGTTCCCAGGCGGTCGGTGCGCAAAGTGGAGAATTCCGGGTAAAGTTCGCCCGAGGCAAACTCCCGATTGAAGAGGCCGATGACGCCCCAGAAGAAGGCCACTCCCACCAATAGCGCCAACGCCCAGGATCGCCACGCGCTCATCATGCGGCAACCTCGACGCTCAATCGCGTCTTCATCTCTTCGCCCCGCTGCCGGAATTCCTGGGGCTCCTCCTCCAGCACGTCGTGCAAGCCATACCAGGCGCGTTCGAACGCGCGCACATTGGCGGAGAACAACGCTTGCGCTTCCGGCGCGTGGCGCGCTCTGCGGCGCAATTCCACCTCGAATTCGCGATTGGTCTTGCCTGGATCGATGGTCAGAAACTCGCACCGGCCCAGCCATGCCAGGTTGGCCAGATAGAACGCCCGCAGCGCCAGGCGCAGGTTGCCATCGCTCAAGCAGCGTTCCGCCATCTCCACCCAGCCGGCTTCGGGGAGACGATCGGCGGTGAGATCTTCGTCGTCCAGCCGTATGGGAACGGTGGCAGGATGCGGCGTGGTTTTGGCTTTTCTGGAACGCAGCTGGATGGCGCGCCACACCACCCAGCCCGTGAGCGCCACCGCCAATCCGATCAGCACCCACACGCTCCAGTGCAGCGCGGTGGCCGGCGCCTGCCCGCCCCCTGGCACGGGATTGAGATTCAGTCCGCCGAGTATCCAGCGCAACAGGCGATCGATCGCATTGCCCAGCCACTTCAACGCTGAATCGATGGCGGCAATCGCCCGGTCGGTGGCCACGACGATCCAGGGAGTGGCGGAGGCTGCGGTGGCCGGCGGAGGGATTCGCCAGTTGTACTCGGGCGATTGCATGGTCTGGCGCACGGCCTGTTCCAGCTCGCGCGGCCTCACCGAGTCGGCTGCCCGCGCCATCACCGGCAGCACAGTGAGCGCCAGCAGAATCGCGGCCGCCGCCGCACTCTTCGCCACGACCGACCGGATCCGCCGCAAGCCGGCGCGCAAGTCCTCACCGGTCTCGACCGATTCCGCTTGGAAGCAGCGCAGGCAGTACACCGCCTGCACGAAAGGATCGAAGATCAGCCAGGTCGCGCCCACCACAAACAAGAGGAAGAGCCGGTTCTCAAAAAAGTGTGGGCCGCTACGGGTGAACTCCGACTCGAACCCGGTGAGCATCTTGACGAGCTGCGGCAGAACGATGAAAGTCACCGCGACATTCAGCATGGCGATCAGCGAGAGCAGCAGCAGGAGGGCCTGCAACAGCCAGCATTGGAACTTGTCGCCCAAACGTGCGAGGTGGCGCGCTGTGGCGATCACCTGCAGCGGCTCAAGGTCCCCGCGGCCGGCCAGCACCGCGGCGTTGCGGTAGAACTCGACCGTGGTGGCAAACGGGAAAACGGCCACCAGTGAAATCGGCAGCATCAGAAGCTTGGTGGCGGCCAGGAACGCCTGGCTCGCCACCAGGCGCCACACCCTCCGGCTGTTCCACGGCGTTTCCGCCGCGCCGCTGAGCGCCCGGTGCAGGCGCCCCGCGAACACGCTGCGCCAATAGTTCATCCAGATCAGCAGCAGCGCCACCGCCAGCGATTCCGCGGCGCAGGCCAGGTCCGACATGGGCGGATGCGTCAGGCTGTTCCAGAAAACCAGCAGCGCCAGGGCCAGCGGCACGCTACCGATCCAGTGGCAGAGAAGGGTTTCGAGCGAAGTGCGGCGCAACAAGTGAGTCGCATCTTCCAGCAGCGACACCGGCCCGGCCTGTTCTAGCGGGACTGCCATGCCATCCGCTCCGAGCGTTCCGTGATGGTGATCAATCCCTCGCCGGCGCCGAAGAACACTGCCCAGGCCAGAATCACGCCGGCCAGAGTTAGCCCCGCAGCCGCCAGACGGCGGAGCTTCCCGCGCCGCGCCGCCGCCGCTCGCGCCACATTCCGCAGACACGCGGCGCACAACAGGCGTCTCTCGTGCTCGGTTACGCATTCGCGGCAGAAGCTGCGCCCGCACTGCGGACAGCGGCACACCGCCTCGCGCGCCTCGTGATTCCAGCACCGTTGTTGGAACGCCAGACCACTCATACGTGAAACGTCACCAGCAAGCCCAGCACCGCTCCCCGACGGTCGCGGCTCCACTGTGAACCATAACCGCGCGGGATCCGGGTTCGATCTGCGGCGCGACCGAAGGGAGCGGTTTTCGAACTACGAGTAAAGTCCCCCTGTTTCGCTCAAACATTGAAGGAGACCTTCTCTTCGGGCGGGCGCTCTCCGCGCAACAGCAGAATCACGCCCGCCAATCCGAGCAACACACCGATTCCGCCGGCGATTCCACGCGATATGGGATTGCCGAGCAGCCCCAATGGCTGCATCTGAGCCGGGAATGCGCTGGGATGCCGCGACCTTGCATTCTGGAAGGCGATGGCAAAGCTGGCTCCGATTTGGGCCGCATAATACCAAATGCCGATGGATGCCAACGCGACAATCGCCAGGTTGCGCAGGCTGGGCACCAGCTTGCCCAGGTAGTTTTGCACGAGCACGGCCACCGCCGCAGTCACCTGCAGCAGAAGGAACCCGAGCAGAATCCAGCGTGCAACGTTCGCACTGGCTTGGAGCGTCAGCAAGTCGGCCAAGCCTCCCAGGCACAGGCTGCCGACGAATAGGATGGATGCCGGGGTTCGCGCCGTCTTAGGCGATGGCGGAGGCGGGAACAACGGCGCATTCGCATCCGGCATGTTGAGCCCAACTCTGCCCTCGGGTAGCGGTCCGATCTGTTTGTCTTCGACCGCCTCTGCCCAATCGCCCTCGATGACACCCTGCGCCTGCGTCAAGTGCGGTTCGACTTTTTCCAGGAACCGCCGCGCCGTCCAGGTGCGATAGACCGAGGGCAGCTCTTCTGAGCTAACGGCGGTGTAGATGCGGCAACGGCAACTGCACTTAGCGGACTGGTACGCCCAAACAAATATGAGGATGACGGTGACAAGGAGAAAAACGGTTGCGTGAGAAGCCGGCGTCATGCCCCTGAGGTGCAGCACGCTGAGGCCGGTGCTGATCGCCCAAAGAAGCACCCAGATCAGCACGGCCCGCGTCGAAATGTGAAAGCGCGGTGCATTGGCCGTCACGATCGCCTGCACATCGCGAAAATAGAATCGCTTGTACTCTTCCCGAAAGCGCGCCGATTTCACCAGCAACAAGTGATCCGGGCCCAGCCAGACGCTTGAGCCGAAGAGAAACCCCCGGCGCCGTCCGGGAAGCCTGCGATAGCGTTCGCGGTTCAGTTCCATGGTCACGCTCCCGTCCGGGCCATGGCCGCTGGATCGACGACAATGGCCGCCGGCTTTGTGGAATCGGGCAGCGGAATCTTCGGTCCCATCCGGGCTTGAGCCACCAAGTACCAAATCAGCCAGCACCAAAGCCCGCCTTCCACCAGCGCGATCGCCAGCCCCGCGGCGAAGCGCCACCGGTTGCGGCGCACCAGGCTGATTGGGCGCTTCCACTTCATGATCGCCAGCGCCAACACTGCGGGCGCTGAGAATATCGTCAGCGGCCAGAGGATTAGCAGGAGCAAAGGTATGGACAACGCCCAGGTGTCATACAACATCCGCGACGTGTCCGAATTGATGGACCTGGCCTTCCCGCTCGAAGCAGCCACGCAGGACGGGCACCACACGCCGGTGCCGAACTCCACCGCGCAAAGCTGGCACACAAATCGTCCGCACTGCTGGCAGGCCGAAACGGCCCGCTTGCCGGGATGGTCGAAGCACGCGGCCTCGCCCGCCAGCGCCGTTTCGCCGTGGGCCGCGGCCGCCTGTGCCAGCGCGACCGGGAACAGCCGCACAGCATTGCGCGAGCCGCAGGACGGACAGTTGGCAGCCTCACCGTTCCGCAGTTTCCATTTGGGCAACGGTATGTTGCAGCGGGCGCAGGGTACAGGCATCCGGACGCATTAACCTCTGGACTGGATCACCCGCGAATCGCAGATCATATCGTGCAATGCGCGCTTTTCGGAGTCGAATCCCGCCATGATGTATCCGATGCAAAGGATCATCGCGCTCAGCGTTTTTGCGAAGTAACGACCGATGGCGCGGCCAACGTGCAGCATCGACCCATCGGGACGCAGCACCTTAACTCCCACTGCCATCTTCCCCGGCGTGGCGGCGAACTTGACGATGAAGAATGTTTCGTAAGTGCACCCGATTACGATGCTAACGAACCACGACAACCCGATAATGCCGAACATCGGCCCCAGCGCACTCAAGGCTTCCGCCGGCGTGGCATCGGGGCTTGGTCCCATGTGCAGCATGGAGATACCGAACGCTCCGAATAGTACGGTTTGCAGGATTCCCATCGGAATCGCCAGGATGATGCCGTCGATGACTACGGCTACGAACCGCAGCCAGAAGCCGCCGTACCGGACGAAGCCGGCCGGCGCCACACCTTCGCGCAGTTTCTGCGCGTAGCTATCTTTACAGTTTGGACACACCAGCCGGTCGCCGAAGCGAGCCAGTTCTTCGGAGGCCGCTGGCCGCCCGCATTCCGAACAGTAGTTAGTTTGAGGTGTCATATCGCGTCCATTGGGTAGTGTAGCAGGCCGTTGAGATTGTCAAAAAGCAAGTGTCAGGGAGAGTCTTAGTACTACTGGGTCATAAAGTTGAGCGAGCGTATCTTGAAGAGGAATG
>CAZFOP010000278.1:0-5562 GCA_964520085.1 uncultured Solibacteraceae bacterium
TTAGGCAAGGCTTAGTCTCCACCCGCGTTTCCCGCGTTTGCACCATGACGCATTGCCGCCCCACCCCCGTTCGCCGCGTGCTCCTGATCGAAGCCAATAACATGACCAAATGGGTCGGCTCCACGATGCCATATGAAGTGCATATCCCACCGTTGGGGCTGATGTATCTGGCATCCTCACTCCGTCAAGCAAACCCCGCGGTCGAGTGCCGCATCGTCGAATCCTCACTGCATGTTCCCTCCGCCGATAAGTTAGGCCACCTGCTCGATGAGTTCCGACCCGACGTAGTAGGTATCCGCTCGATTGCATTCTTCCTGGAGGAACTGCAGCGCATCGCCGCCACAGTTCGCGAGTGGAGTGTCGCATCGGTTGTGGTGGGCGGTCCCGTCGTCGAGACCTATAAGAGCCGTCTTTTCGACGAGGTGCCTGAGATAGATATCGCCGTGAAGGGAGAAGGTGAGCGCGTCTTCGGCGCCCTGGTTGCGGGCGCTCCGCTTGCCACTCTGGACGGGATTCTCTTCCGCGAGGGAGGTGGAGTGGTGGAGAATCCCGACGCGCCGGAAATCCCCGACATCGACGGCATTCCATTCCCAGCTTACGACCTGGTGGATCTCGATCTCTACGAGCGACAGCTCAGTTATGCTTATAATCACCGCCGGCAGGGAGTGCTTCTCTCCAGCCGCGGATGTGTTTACGACTGCACATACTGCTTCAGTCACTGGAAGAAGGTACGACTGCGCAGCGCCGCTAATGTGTTCGCGGAAATCGATGAGTTGTTCCTTCGACATGGAATACGCGATTTCTACATCGTCGACGACATCTTCAATATCAGCGTGAAACGTTCCCTCGACGTTTTCGACCGGATCATTGCGTCAGGCTATCGACTGCGGCTTTACTTCGTGAACGGACTGCGCGCCGACATCGTTAGCGAGGAGTTAGTCGACCGCGCGATCCAAGCTGGCGCTATTTGGTTCACTTATGCAATTGAGTCCGGTTCTCCAGAGGTCCAGGCGTACGTCCGCAAGAACCTGAATTTGGAGAAGGCACGGAATATCATCGCTTACACGCAGCGCCAGAATGTCGCGGTCAATATCTCGACGATGTTCGGGTTCCCGGCGGAGACTCCCGCGCAAGCGCAACGCACTCTCGACTTCCTCGGCGAACTTCCCAAGGCGTCGCTGTTGCCATATCACTTCTGCCTGCGATTCTTTCCCGGCTGTGAGATCAACCAACAGGCTATCGATGCCGGCTGGGCTCCGGAGCAACTGGAGGCCACCAGCCGCTTCTCGTATAACGACCTGCCAATGGGCACGCCGACGCTGCCGCGAGCCGAGATGTACCGCATCCTGCTCGAGTACCACGACCGCTTCGGGCTGAGCAACCGGGCGGCGCTGGACGACGCGGTGCACACGCTGGAAGCCGTGGGATACCGCGAGGAAGAAATCCTCCACATGTATTCCGTACTCAAACGGAAGATCGTGCGGAACACGGGCGAGTTAAAACTGGCGGTCGGAACGTGAAGCGCTGGTACTCACATCGGTATCACACTCCACTGGCTCATCGGATCGTGTTCGCCACGATTCCAGTGCTGCCGCAGTTCGCGCATCCACCGATTGCGGCGCTCACGGCCGCGATCTTCTTCCTGCTGCTGCGGCGCGAGCGACAGGCGGTGGCCGAGAACTTGCGTTACATCGCGCGCACGCACGGCCTGCGGCTGTGGTGGAAAGTGGGGCGTGTTTTCTACTCGTTCTGCGACTTCATGGTGTCCTACTGTTACGTTCCAGGCGCGGACTTCAGCGACCTGCTCGGTATGGTGCAGGAAGGCCAGAGTGGGCTGCGCAAGATCGACGAGTGCCTGGCGGAGGGCCGCGGAGTCATCGTGTGGACGGCCCACCTGGGCAACTGGGAGTTCGCTTCCCGGCTGCTCGAGATGCACGGGCGGACGGTGAACGTCGCGCGGCTGGTGGAGAACAGCCCGGCGGAGACGATGCTGCGCGACCTGATGACCAACGAGCGGCTACGGATCGTGGACCTCGGCCGCGGGGCGGCGGCGGCGATCGAACTCGTTCACGCACTGCGCCGCAACGAGATTGTGGCCATACAGGGCGACCGCGTGTACCAGCGGCTGACCGCGACGGTGCCTTTCTTCGGTACGCCGGCGGTGTTTCCGCTGGGCCCGTTTCTGCTTTCGCAAGCTTCCGGCGCGCCGGTGCTGCCCGGGTTCGTGCTGCGCAAACGGTGGCTGCGCTATCGAGTCGTGATGGGCGAGCCGATCTGGCCGGCGGATGGCCCACTTGCGGAGCAGCAAGGCCGGCTGGAGCAGGCAGTCGCTTTTCTTGAAGCGACTTTGCAAACCGATTACGATCAATGGTTGAATTTTTATCCATTCTGGCCGACGGTACCGCATGAGTGAGGCATCGAGCATTATTGTCATCACCGGCATCGGGGTGGCCAGCCCGTATGGCCTGGGGCTGGGACTGCTGGAGGCCGGGCTGCTGGCGTCGGAGTGCCGCCTGCTCCCACTGGCACGGTTTTCACCAGGATTCGCCGCTACCGTAGCGGAGTACACAGGCGAGCTTCCGGAGACTGGCCACGCGGGGCGCTGGCTTTCGCGCAGCGATCGACTGGCGATCGCGGCCGCACGAGACGCGGTGGGTGCGGACGATGTGCGCGAGTGCGGCGTAATCATGGCCACGACCGTGGCGGGGCTGAGCGAACTGGAGCCGCAGTTGGTGGAGGACCCCGCCCGGTGGTATAGGGCGGGCGGCTCGGAGCGTGCGGCCAGTTACCCGGTGGCCAGTGTGGCCGAGGCAGTGGGCAATGCGGTGGGCACGCGAGGCCCGCGCTGCGCCGTCAACGTGGCGTGCGCCTCGGGTGCCATGGCCATCGCGCTGGCGGCCCAGATGTGCCTGGATGGCGCAGCACCGGCGATGCTGGCGGGCGGCAGCGACGCCCTGTGCGAGTTCACGCTGAGCGGGTTTCATGCTTTGCAGGCGCTCGATCCGGAACCTTGCCGTCCGTTCGACGTGGATCGCCACGGACTCAACATAGGGGAAGGCGCGGCAGTGTTGCGGCTGGAGACGCTGGAAAGTGCGCATGCGCGGCGCGCGCCGATACTGGCTGTGCTGCGCGGGTGGGCAATGACCAACGACGGGTATCACCTCACCGCTCCACACGAACAGGGGCGCGGGTTGGCCACTTGTATGTTCGAAGCGATGCGCGCGGCTGGCGCCGACCCGGATGAAATCGGATACGTGAACGCTCACGGTACGGGAACTCCTTTGAACGACGTTGCGGAGTCGAGGGCCTATGCGGCGGCGTTTTCCGCTCGTCAGCAGCCGGTGCCGGTTTCCTCCACCAAGTCTCACTTCGGCCACTGCCTGGGAGCGGCGGGCGCCCTGGAGGCGGCCGTGACAGTGATCGCGATTCGCCACGGCGCGCTTTTCCCCACCCTGCGGCTGGGCAATCCTGTGGAGTGTCCGAAAGTGGACTGGCTGCAGGGCGAACCGCGGCACCAGTCTATGGCGGCGGCGATGAGCGTTTCGGCTGGTTTCGGCGGCAGCAACGCCGCGCTGGTCTTCGGGGTGCACACGGCGTGAGCATCGGTTCGATCGACATTACGGGGCTGGGGTCCGTTGGGCCGTGCGGACCGGTGAGTGGACCGCTTCGCGAAACCGAGCCAGCGCCGACGCTGGTCGCCGCCTGGCCTACAGAGGGCCCGCGCTACGCCCTGCCGGCGGCGCCGTTCCGGTTGGCCGACGTGCTTCCCAGAGTCAACACACGCCGCCTGGACCGGCTCTCCACGTGGTCGCTGGCGGCCGCGGCGCTGGCCTTACGCGATGCAGGCTTGGACCTGTCCGCCGTGGACGGCTCTCGCACAGCGGTGGTTTCGGCCACTGGCTTCGGCTGCCTGAGCCTCACGGAAGCATACTTGGGCAGCGCTCATGAGCATGGCTGGCAACAGACCGACCCGATCTACTTTCCCGAGACGCTGGGCAATGTGCCCGCCGCGCACGTAGCGCGCGTGTTCGGCTGCCTGGGACCTAACTTGACTGTGGGCAGCCGCGGACCGGCGGCGGAAACTGCGCTGCTGATGGCAGTCTCCCTACTGCGCAACGGGCAAGCCGATCGGGCTCTGGTGCTGGCAGGCGACACGCTCACGCGTGGGCTCTTCGACTGGTACGAGGTGGCCGGACGGCTCTCTGCGGATGAAGGTGGATTCGTTCCTAGCGAGGGCGTCGCAGCAATGGTGCTGGAGGCGGCCGGACGGCAGCGCGCCCGCGCCAGGCTGCTGGATTCACGGTTGGTGCATTCGGACAGTGGCGAGCGCCTGCCGTGGGACACCGCGAGCGCAACCCTGGTCGCAAAAGCCCAAAGCGTGCCAGCCGGCCTCCTGGCAGCACTTTCACCCCAAGCCTGCTTCGCCCCGGCCTGCGCAATTGGCGACGGACTGCCGGATACGGGCGGCTTGTTTCGCATCCTGACCGCACTCGGAACGGCCGCGCCATCCTCCCGGCTGCTGGTTTTGGGCGCTGCACGCTCAGGCGCTTGCGCCGCGGTGTTACTGGAGGCGCCGGCGCATGATTGACGATGTACGGATCACCGGCGCGGCCTACGCCTTGCCCCCCGAAAGCGAGACGGTCGCGGATATCATCGAACGCGAGCGGCAACGTGTTGACGCGGTGCTGGCGCCGCTCTCGGAAACCTCGCGCCGGCGGGCGATGGAAGGGCTGGGACTGGAGCGCGTGCGCGTCTGCGGTTCGCGACGTCCCTACGAGCTGGTTCGCGAGGCGGCCGTACAGGCGCTCAACCAGGCCGCTCTTTCGCCGCGCCACCTAGACCTGATCCTGGACTACAGTACCCTGCCTGGAGAGGAATCTCAATACGTTTCCTTTGCCAGCCTGCTCAGCGCCGAATTGGGGGCCGAAGGCTCGCTGAACCTCGCCTTCAAGGCCGGTGGATGCGCCGGGCTGCACCTGGCGTTGAAGACCGCCATCGGCTGGATGGGTGCGGACCCGGACATCCGCTCGGCGCTGCTGGTGTGCGGCGACACGCCGCCGCCGGGCAATCGCTCTCTGCTGCCGATCACGGTGCAGGGCGATGCCGGCAGCGCCATCGTGCTGCGCCGGGACGCCGGAGACGGGCCCACCGTGCTGGCCGTGGAGGTGCAGACGGCCGGCTACCTGCACGACACCATTCGCCTGGACGGGTGCGACGGCCGCATCGAGATCCAAGTGGATTCGGTCCGCATGGAAAAAGAGGTGATGCCAGTATATTATTTGAACCTGCTGAGGTTGGTGTCGAAGGCACTGGGCCAGTCGTCGCTACTGGTGAGCGACGTGGACCATTTCATCTACTCGAATATCAGCCAGCGCGATCGCGATGGGTTCCGCCGCATGCTGGGCCTGCCGGAAGGGGCGCTGCCGCCCACGGCCATGGCGGAATACGGCCACACCTTCGCCAGCGACCTGGTGATCAACTACGCCGACCTGCGCAACAACGGCGAAATACATCCCGGCCAACTGCTCCTGTTCGCTTCGGCCGGCATCGGCTTCGCCTGGG
>CAZFOP010000279.1:0-3550 GCA_964520085.1 uncultured Solibacteraceae bacterium
TGCCGAGATTGCCGAGCAATATGACTTTGTTGACGCTTTTTGCCATCTTATCCTGAACTGTATCACAATCCGCGCCGGCAAACAGCGGACAGGCCGCCGACATGAAAGTTGCGCCGCATCGGATTCCGAGGGAATCTGTCTGTGTCCGAGCGTTCAGGTACATCCGGATAGGTCTTCAGCCCGGAGAGCGTTAGAGAGTAGCCCACGGCGCAAGCCGTGGGAGAGCCGATGGTTCCCTGCGAGCCCCGGAACGGGGCGGAAGATCACTCGCGAACGACGTCTTACGCCCCGTTCCGGGGCTTGGCTCGCCGCGATCTTCTCCCCACGGCTTGCGCCGTGGGCTACTCTCTGACGCCCCTCCGGGGCTTGGCCCGCACCAAATGTTGGAGCATGCACTCCACTTTAATGTCGTACACCCACAGCGGATGGACCGGCGGCGAGACCGCCGGCGTCACTGGTTACCGCGCCGGGGGCTACTGAACTACGCGGGCGGTCAGCACGACGAACAGGGCCTGATCATGTCCCACACCGATGCGCCCAACTACCACTTTCTGGCTCTCTTTCACGTCGACGCTCGCCTGGAGAGCCAAGGCGTTGTTAACGCCGGGCCAAAGCAGGGACACCTCCATGCCATCCAGCCGCACAGTCGATCCATCTTGAGCCAGCCCAACGGCGTGAAAATGGATGTTGGTCAGAATTGACCCACCAGGCGTGCCGTTGACCGGTCCGCTGTCGCTGACGGTCTTTGCGTTTTCGCCGGTGCGTGTCCGCAACTCGATCAGATCCACCTGGCGGTAATTCTTGAACGGAAACGCGCCCTTAAGCTGTGCCACCACGCTCTCCAACTCCTTGGGGACGGGATTGCCGACGCCGCTGTCGCCGTCGCTGCCCACCATCAGGTTGACCGTCAGCTCGATGTTCTTGGGAGCAGCGGCCGGTGTATCCAACTGCCGGACCGCGTCCTCGATCACAGCCATCGCGCCCTTCTCGGCCGTAACGGCGATCGCGCGCATCTGGGTATTCTGTTCCGCGGAGCCTCCCAGCGCGCGCACCAGGTTCACGACTTGCACTGGATCGGCGTACTTCAGCACGAAGAGTTTCTCCACCGTGACGGCGGGTGGTCTCGATTGAGTGCTCTTGTTATCCTGCGCCGCCAAAGACAGGGCGGCCAGCATCAATACAGCAGCGATTCGTTTCATCGTTCTTCTCCCTTTTCTTCGAATAGCCAATAGATCACCACGTTCGGATCGGCGGTCGCCAATTGCACCATGCGCACCGGGGAATCTTCGGCGGCGGGCCGTGAAACAACCGGATTTACCTGCAGGTTGACAGACGAAAGCGTCTGTCCCACTTTGCCGCCAGCGAGTGGGGCAGGCGCTTTCGCCTGCCAACCGGTTCTTTCACGTCTTTTGAGGGACCGCTTACTTCCAGGCTCTCGCGGTACCGGCCGTTCCACCATCGGCGCGATGGACACCACTCGCGGCAGTTCCGGCGCCGGTATTGCGGGCAGCTTCATCATCACCACCACCCACACCGCAGCCGCCGCGACGGCCAGTGCCGCCGCCCAAGCCAACGGCCACGCCGCACGCCCACGTTGCGGTTTCGCCAGCTCCGCCAGCACCCGCCCGCGCACAACCGCATAGTGCTCCGCCGCCAGCGGTTCCGCGTGAACTTGGCGCAGCCCATCCAATTCCAAGCGCAATTCCGCCGCCAGAGCACGGCACGCCACGCACTGGCTCAAGTGCCGCTCCACGGCGGTTGCCTCGGCTGTTCCCAGGTCGCCACCCGCAAAGAGCGCGACCCGCTCTTCCCACATCGCACAAGTCATAAGCGCCTCCGCGAATAGCGCTCCACAAAATCCCGCATTTTCAACCTGGCCTTGGAAACCTGCGAGCGCACGGTGGCGACGCTCGATCCCAACACGCCCGCCACCTCGGCGGTCGAAAGCCCTTCCAAGTCGTGCAGCACCAGCGCGGCGCGCTCCCTTTCGGAGAGCGTCCGCAGGCTGCGCAACAGCAGCGCTCTTCGCTCGGCCTCTCCCGCCGACTGCTGCGGATCGCCGGCGGCAGCCAACTCGGGCGCGTCATCCACCGGAACCGTCGCTGGCCGGCGCCGCCGCGCATCGTGGCACACGTTCACTGTCACCCGGTAAAGCCAGGCGGCCAGGTTGCCGGTGTCGAGCTTGGCGAGGTTGCGGTAAAGCCGCAGGAACACCTCCTGCGAAACGTCTTGCGCGTCCTCGAGATTGCCCGCCAGACGGAAGGCCGTCCCCAGCACCAGGCGTTCATGGCGGCGCATCAGCAGATCGAAAGCCCCCCGGTCGCCGGCACGCGCGGCTTCGAGCACGCTGTCCGGGCCTTCCCGCTGGTCGCCCGCCTCCGCCGCCACCAGTGCCAGAGTTTTCATCCTCTATTAGATAAACTGCCGGCGGGACCAAAGCGTGGATGCGAATTTCGGCAATGTTGAAAAAGTCGCGCGGGGTGTCGCGCGGGGTTGCCATTGGATGCGGTTTATTCTATTCTGCTTCTTCATGAAACACGGCGAGACTTTGGAACAGTTCTTGCACCGCGCGGCAGACGTTCTGTTTCCGGGCGGAGAACCCGAGAGGCTCAGTGTCAATTCCCGAGCGAGTGACGGCGACACGCCCCTCCATATCGCTGCCCTGTGGGGCGACAGACATGCAGCGCGACTCCTGTTGGACGCTGGCGCTGACGTGAATGCGAAAGGCGATATGAGCTGTTCTCCGCTGTACTACGCGGTGATGTGTCGGCATCTGAAGGTGGCCGAGCTATTACTTTCTCGTGGAGCAAACGCGGACGCCGACAATGAACTGGGTTTCACTTCGAGGCGCCTCGCTAAACATAACGACGACACAGCAATGATTGCCCTACTTAGGGGCTCCCACACCGTAGGGAACGAGCGCTAGAGCCTTGGCTGCGGGCCATCTCGGAAACTGGCCCGCCACCCGGTTTTCTGTCGAGCTTGCCGCGCCAACGGCCGAACCACGCTACACTGGCCCCAAGACCCTGCCATGAACACCAACCTGCCCGACGCGCAACCTTCCCACGCTCAATACGACACGCGGTTCTTCGGCCATCCGCGCGGATTGGCCACGCTATTCTTCACCGAGATGTGGGAGCGCTTCAGCTATTACGGCATGCGCGCGATCCTCATCTTCTACATGACCGACAAAATCGTCAAGGGCGGGCTGGGCTTCAACGACGATAAAGCCGGCGCCGTCTACGGCCTATACACAGCCATGGTCTACCTGCTGTGCCTGGGTGGCGGGTGGGTGGCGGATCGCATCGTCGGGCAGCGGCGCGCGGTGCTGATGGGCGGCCTGTTCATCGCGGCCGGCGAGTTTTGTTTGATGGGGCCGAGCCAGGGCGCGTTCTACGTGGCGCTGGTGCTGTTGATGCTGGGCACTGGGTTGCTGAAAGGCAACGTCAGCACGATCGTGGGACAGCTTTACCGGCAGGGCGATCCGCGGCGCGATTCCGGTTTTTCCATCTTCTACATGGGCATCAATATCGGCGCGCTGATTTCGCCG
>CAZFOP010000279.1:3560-5533 GCA_964520085.1 uncultured Solibacteraceae bacterium
GCCGATCTTTTGCGGCTGGGTGGGAGAGCGGATCAGTTGGCGGCTGGGCTTCGGGCTGGCTGGCCTGGGAATGCTGGCCGGGCTGATTCAATACGTGCTCGGTGCGAAGTACCTGGGCGATGCCGGTCTGCGCCCCGCATCTACCGGCGATGCCACAGCCGACGCACGTCAGCGGCGCAACGCGATATGGGCCGTGGGCGCAGGTCTGGCGGTGTTTGCCGCACTTGGCGTGCTGGGCGCGGCCGGCGCGATCGCCTTCACGGCCAAGCTGATCTCGGATTCGCTGGGCTGGGTCCTGTTGAGCATTTCGGTGGTGGTGTTTGCGTGGCTGATCTTCTCGAAGACCTGGACAGCGGAGGAACGCAAACGGTCGGCGGCCATCCTGGTGCTTTTCGTGGCATCGGCGGTGTTCTGGGCGTCGTTCGAGCAAGCCGGCTCGTCGCTCAGTCTGTTCGCCGAGCGCAGCACGGACCGGCACATCTTCGGCTTTGAATTCCCCGCGAGCTGGTTTCAGTTCGTGCAGCCGATTTTCGTGGTTCTGCTGGCGCCGGTGTTCGCGTGGCTCTGGCTGGCGCTCAACCGGCGCCGCGCCGAGCCGTCCAGCCCGGCCAAGTTTTCGATGGGACTGATGTGGGGCGGCCTGGCGCTGGCCATTCTGGTGCCTGCGTCGATGATGGCGGCGCATGGTGCGCTGGTATCGTCGTGGTGGCTCACCGGGACGTATCTTCTGCAAACGCTGGGCGAGTTGTGCCTGAGCCCGGTGGGATTAAGCGCCATGACCAAGCTGGCGCCGGCGCGCGCGGCCGGTTTCATGATGGGCATCTGGTTCCTCTCGATTAGCATCGGCAACTGGCTGGCAGGCAAAGCCGCGTCGCTATATAGCTCGATTCCGCTGCCGTCGCTGTTCGGCATCGTGGCCGGCTGCACCATCGTCGCCGCGCTGGTATTGATGCTCCTCATCCGGCCAACGGTGCGGCTGATGTCGGGTGTGAATTAGGACAAGCTGGAACAGGCCGTTCCTTCACTGTTCGCTCTGTCCCGCAAACGGACACGCGCGGGCTTCGCAACCCGCTGGCGCGCCGGTAACCACGCGTTCACCGAGTGGGCACTGGCGTGCTCCTCACCGGAAGCGGTAGCTTTGCGCTATCAATAGAATGGAATGAAAGCCGACGAAGACCGCAGGCCATCGATCCTGATTGCCGACGACCAGGCCGACGTGCTCGAAGCATTGCGCCTGTTGATTAAAGCCGAAGGCTACACGGCGGAAGCCGTCACCGCTCCCGCCGCGGCCCTCCAGACAATCGAAGCGCGCGACTTCGACGCGGTGCTGATGGACCTGAACTACACGCGCGACACGACCTCCGGCCAGGAGGGCCTGGAGCTGCTGGGGCGGATTCTGGAGCTGGACGCGGCGCTGCCGGTGATCGTGATGACGGCCTGGGGATCGGTAGAGCTGGCGGTGGAAGCCATGCGCCGCGGCGCGCGCGATTTCATCCAGAAGCCGTGGGACAACGCGCGCCTCTCGGCCATTCTCAAAACGCAGATCGAGCTGGGCCGCGCGCTGCGCAAAGGGCAGCGGCTGGAAGCCGAAAACCGCGCGCTGCGGGCCGAGCGCTTTCCGCAGTTGATCGCACAATCCGCCGCCATGCGCCCCGTGCTCGACATGATTTCGCGCGTGGGGCCGTCGGACGCCAACGTGCTCATCACCGGCGAGAATGGCACCGGCAAAGGCCTGGTGGCGCAAACGCTGCATTCGAGTTCCTTGCGCTCGACGCACCCGATGTTGACGGTCAACACCGGCGGCTTGGCGGAAGGCATCTTCGAAAGCGAGCTGTTCGGCCACGTGAAGGGGGCGTTCACCGATGCGAAGTCCGACCGCGTAGGCCGGTTTGAAATGGCCGATGGCGGCACGCTGTTCCTGGACGAGATCGCCAACATCTCGCAGGCGCTGCAAGGCAAGCTGCTGCGCACGC
>CAZFOP010000280.1:0-5528 GCA_964520085.1 uncultured Solibacteraceae bacterium
CGCCTCTTCACGCGAAATCATAGGAATCCCCAGCCGGTACTTTCAAGATAGCAAACCCGGGGGGCCCGCAATTCCAGCCGGAGCGAATTGGTATTCCGAATTACACAGCAGGCCCGCGGCTTGCCGTAAACGGGTAAGAACGGCGCTTGGACGCCTCACGAAACCGCCATGCATAGAGCGGCCGAGATTGTCAGGAAAGGACTGAAAGAAGAAATGAATACGAAGCGTAGATACGGATGGAAGCCGGATGTGCCGGATCATCGCGACCGGGTTTACAGACCGCGGCGGACGGTGCAGGTGCCGGCGGACCTGGACATGCGGCCGGAGCAGCCGCCGATTTTCGACCAGGGGCAGCTTGGCTCCTGCACGGGAAATGGAATCGCCGGGGAGCTGGAAGCGCAGGCATTGGCCAAAGGCGAACAACTGAGCATACTCTCGCGACTCTTCATTTACTACAACGAGCGCGCAATGGAAGGAACCGTGTCCGAAGATGGCGGCGCGTCGATTCGCGACGGGATCAAGAGCGTCAGCGCGCAGGGGGCGTGCCCCGAGACCGATTGGCCGTATATCCTGCGCAAGTTCGCGGTGAAGCCGCCGAAGCACTGCTATAGCGATGCGCTGAAACTGAAAGCCATCCAATACAGCAGCGTGCCGCAGGACCTGGACGCGGTCAAAGGGGCGCTGGCTTCCGGACGGGGCATCGTGTTCGGCATCTCGGTTTACGACTCCTTCGAGTCGGACGATGTGGCGAAAACGGGCGTGGTGCCGATGCCGGACCCAAGCGAGAGCTTGTGCGGGGGCCACTGCGTGCGGTTGGTCGGCTACACCGATAACGGCATCAATGGCATTCCGGCACAGCATTTCATCGGGGCGAACTCTTGGGGTACGGACTGGGGCCTAGCAGGTTACTTCGCGATTCCGTACGCGTACGTCACCAACCCAAACCTGGCAGACGACCTTTGGGTAGTGACGGCGGTTTCCTAGGACGCGGTGCCGTTGCAGGTCGATCCAACAGTCAAGGAGACAAACTATGAACAGAAGGACAATCCGGCTCATCTGGGCCATTCTGCCGGCATTGGCGGCCGCTGGCTGCCTGTCGGCGCAAACGTCCGACACGGTCACCTATACCCCAAGCTACCTTGCCGGCGCGGGAGTTGAATACAACCGGTACAACACGGCCGGGCCGGCGATGGCCGGGTGGACGACGTTCGCCGTCGAAGTGGGACAGAGCAAGGTGTACTCGTGGTCGACCATCGAATTGGCCAGCACCACGAGCACAGTCCGAACGGGCGCGGGATATCTGTTCGCGCAAACCGGCAACTGGTCCCTGGTGGCGCTGGGAGACGCGGGGCTGGCGATTTCGCCGGTCGCCACGATGGGATCGTTCAGCGCCGGCGGTGCCATGTTCTACGACATCGGGCAGCGATTCAACAAGGGACACCTCTATTTGATTGGAGTCATGCGGGTGACGTCGATCACGTCGAATTCGGTGCAGCCGGTATTTGAGTTTGGAGTAGGAAAGAGCTTCTAAGGAGCGTTATGAACATAGCAATTCCCTCGTGGTTAACCGGGGCGATGGCGGCAATCGTCCTGTCGGCGGCGGCGCGTGCGCTGCCGGATCCGGCGCCGATGGGCTCGCGTTTGTATCTGTGGTTCTTCCGATTCGCGCAGAACCTGCTGGCGAACTTCGACAAGACAGAGAAGGTGTGAGGGAGACGGACACCGAAACGGGGGCGGGGAGGGTTACCGCCCCTGCCAGTTACGCCGACGCAGCGGCCAATTCGGAGTGCGCGGCTTGCGCAAACAGGTAGATGGTGAAGAGCGGCTTGGAGTCGCCCCGGCCCCAACGATTCACCTGCCACTTAGCGCGGAGATAGCGCACTTGAGGTAGGTCTGTGAGGTCGATCTCGATCTGGTAAGTGCCACAATAGAACTTTTGCGGAAACGACGCGACCGGCTTGGATCCCCAGTCAGCGCCGTCGGCGGAGCCCCAGATTGAGATACCGATGCTTTGCTGTTCCACGATGCGCGTTACGCCGAGGGTCAGAAGCAACGTTCCGCTCACTTGTCCGCCGAGATCGATCTGGGATCCGGTGCCGGCTTCGCGCACGGTGGTCTCCGGTAGCAGGAACTCATGCAGCATAAGCGAATCCTTCGCCCGAATAGCGACTATTGAAGCTTAAGGAGTCGTGATCGAGCTGCCTCCAGGGTCTCATATTTTTTACAGAAACAAAAGCGAATTTGCTGGGCGCCGCCTTCTGGACGGGCGTAAAAGCTGGAACCGGGCACTGCCGCTACACCAATGGTTTCAATTAGATGATGAACCAGGCTTAAATCGTCCTTAAATCCGAATCCGGATGTGTCGGTAATCACATAGTAGGCGCCTCGGGGTAAGTACGGACGGAAGCCAGCCAGTTTGAGCGACTCCATCATGTAATCGCGGCGGACCAGGTAATCGGCCGCCAGTTGGGCGTAGTAAGAATCGGGCAGATGCAATGCCACCACGCCAGCTTGTTATAAAGGTGCGGCGGCGCCGACGGTGAGAAAGTCGTGAACCTTGCGGATGGAGCCGGTAATTTCGGGAGGCGCCAACACCCAGCCCACGCGCCAGCCTGTGACGGCGTAGGTCTTGCTCATGCTATTGATCAGGATGGAGCGCGCGCGCATGCCCGGCAGTGAGGCGATGGGGATGTGCTGAGCGCCATCGAAGAGTATATGCTCGTAGATCTCGTCGGTGATGGCGAGCGTGTCGTGCTCCTGGCAAAGGGCGGCGATGAACTCCAGCTCGTCTCGACTGAATACCTTGCCGGTGGGGTTATTGGGCGAATTGAGGATGATCGCCTTGGTGCGGGGCGTGAAGGCGCGTCGCAATTCGTCGCGGTCAAAATCCCAATCGGGCGCGTGGAGCGGCACAAAGCGGGGCAAGGCGCCGCAAAGCTCGGCGTCGGGCCCGTAGTTTTCGTAGAAGGGCTCGAAGAGCACGACTTCATCGCCGGGGTCGAGCACGGCCATGAGGGCGGCGATCATGCCCTCGGTAGCGCCGCAGCAAACCGTGATCTCGGTCTCGGGATCGAACTCCATGCCGTACCAGTGGGCGTGCTTGGCGGCAATGGCTTTGCGCAGGGGAGTGGCGCCCCAGGTGATGGCGTACTGGTTGATATTGGCGGCAATGGCGTCGGCCGCGGCGCGCTTGATCTCATCCGGAGCCGGAAAATCGGGAAAACCCTGAGCTAGGTTGGTGGCACGATGGCGCACCGCCAGGCGGGACATTTCACGGATGACCGATTCCGTGAAATTCGAGGTGCGGCGGCTGCGAAAGCGCTGGCTTAGCGATTGCGGAGGAGTCACCTTCCGAGATTACCGCAGGAAGCTGGGGCGGTGCGGGGCCGCTACTTCACTTTGCGGAACAGCTTGCCGAGTATGCGAACGGCGCGATCGACTTCTTTTTCGGTGACGATGTAGGGCGGCAGGAAGCGCAGCACGGTGTCATGCGTGCAGTTGAAGAGCATGCCTGCGGCCATGGCGTCCAGCACGAATTGTTTGCCGGGGATGGCTAGGTCGACGCCGAGCATGAGGCCGCAGCCGCGCACTTCCTTGACGAAGGAATGCTTGCGGGCCAGCGTCTCGAGCGAATCCTTGAAGTATGCGCCGACGCGTTGAATGGCTGGCAGTAGCTCATCCAGAATATTCAGGCACTCGATGGCCACGCGGCAAGCCAGCGGGCCACCGCCAAAAGTCGTTCCGTGCATGCCGGGCTTGATGGCCGCGGCGGCCTTTTCGTTGGCCAGAATGAAGCCGAGCGGCAGACCGCAAGCCAGCGGTTTGGCGGCCACGGCAACGTCCGGCACAATCGCCGGATGAAAGCGCTGGTAAGCGAAATACACGCCCGGCCGGCCCACGCCGCACTGCGTTTCATCGGCGATCAACAAGGCATCGTAGCGAGTGGCAAGCTCGCGCGTCTTAGCCGCGAATTCTTCGGTGAGCGGGTTGATGCCGCCCTCGCCCTGAATCATCTCGAGTATGATGCCCGCGGTGCGGTCGCTGAAGGCCGCCTCCAGCGCCGCGACGTCATTCATGGGGACGAATTTCACGCCAGGAATCAGCGGCTCAAAATCCGTGCGGTACTTGGGCTGGCCGGTGACCGAGAGCGCGCCGAGCGTACGGCCATGGAACGAGTTATCGAGCGAAATGATTTCGAACTTATCCGGATGAATGGCGCGGCCGTGCCCGTGCACCATCTTGAGCGCGCCCTCGACCGCTTCGGTGCCGGTGTTGGCGAAAAACGCGCGCTGCAAGCCGCTGATTTGCACCAGCCGCTTCGCGAGCGGCCCCTGATACTCGTGGTAATAGAGATTCGACGAATGGATCATCAGCCCGGCTTGCTGGCGAATCACCTTGGTGATGCACGGATGCGCGTGACCGAGCGCGTTGACGCCGATGCCGGCGAGCATGTCCAGATAACGACGGCCTTCCAAATCGTAAACCCAGCAACCCTTGCCGCGCGCCAACGCCAGCGGATAGCGGGCGTAGTTCTGCAGCAGGTACTCTTTTTCCAGGTCCATGAGCTCCTGGGCGCGCTCGGCGCCGACAGGAGGAAGAGCAGTCGTCATTTACTCATAATAACGCGAGCGCGCGTCACCCCAACGCCGCTTCGAGCTCCGCGCACGCGTGGCGGTCGCCGATGCGCGTGGTGACTTCGATACCTCGGCGATAGACGGCGCGCGCTTCCTCCAAACGGCCCAACCGCTCCAGCGTTTGGCCGGCGTGCAGATAAGTGGCGGCGTAATCCGGATGAGCCGCCATCAGCGCGCGGAACTCGACCACCGCGGCTTCCAGGTCGCCCACGTTGCGGTACTCCATCGCCAGGCCGTAGCGCGCGAAGATGTCGTCCGGATTCGCGGCCGCCATGCCTTTCAGAATCTCCAATCGGTTGCTCGCCATGATTGTGCTACTATACCTCCCGGATGTCGTGCCCCTGTTTTGAACCGGTCGAGCCGCGCCCGTGCGCGGTGGCCTCGCGGCGCGCCATGCTGCCGCTAGGCGACGCGTGGACGGGGATCTGCCGCGCGGTGCCGGATCAACCCTTCCAGCCCGACGATTCGCTGCTCGATACTCTCTGTAACTTCGGCTACGTCCGCGGCCACTGCGCGCGGTTTCCGGCGGATCACGGCCCGGACGCGGCGCGTTTCACAATCGTCTCCGATGATGGCGCCTTCCTTCGACTGTACTATGTTCTGGAGCGCGATCACCGGCCCTTCGCGCACGGACCGCTCGAGTTCTCCGTGGCGCAAGACGAACTGACCACGCCGGCTGAAGGCGCTTGGACCGCCGCGCAGGCGCGCGCCTATGCAGCCAGCTATCTGCGCCGGCAAGGCGAATCGGAGCGGCGCTGAACTGAATCTCAAGGAGTGACATGGAAGCTAAAGCCGTACGCGAATCCGCCTCCGAATATTCCGAACTGGCGCTGCCGATTGACGCCAACGGCTGGGGCCACGTGCTAGGCGGCAAGGTGATGCACCTGGTGGACC
>CAZFOP010000281.1:0-5524 GCA_964520085.1 uncultured Solibacteraceae bacterium
GCAGCATCAGCGAAGCGCTGGCCATGCGGCTGCCCGTGGTGGTGGAATCGAACGCATGGACGCTGGCCCACGAGCGCTACAACGCCGAGTGGATTCTGGAGCGCGGCGCCGGTGTCGTGGTGAACAACTTTTCCCAAGTGGCCGACGCCGTCCGGGAACTGCTTCGGCCGGATCGTCATGCCCGATACCGCGCCTGCGCCGCGGCGGTTCGGAACTCGGCCGTTTTCGAAGTGCCGCAGATTTTGGCGGAGATCTTTTCCCGGCGGGATCGCGAAGCGGACCCCTCCGTGTTGTGGCAAGGCGGCGCAGCGGCCGGGCAGCCCACGGCGCACTCGTTGCTGCAATAAGCGCCTGTCTCGGAACGAATTTCGTCAACGGCTCCTCGACTCGGCGTCAGCCGCACTCTCCCGTTTACGCCTCGGCTTCGAATGCCAGCCGCAGGTACGATTTGGGTTGATACTCGATGCGCAGCGGCACCGGGTGGGCGGCGGACTCTTCCACCCACAGACGGAAGTCGATCGATTTGCCGCCGCTGACACGTTGCAGTGCGCCGGTTACCGCCATGACCCGGCCCGACGCCAGACCGCGTGCGCGAAAATGCTCGCTGGCCTTCGGGTCGGCCGCGCGCCGCAGCCGCAAGCGATAGACACGCCCATTGTAGATGTAGCGGCCCTCGCCGCCTTTCGGCTGGCGCAACAGCTCAGCCATGGCCTGCAGGAAGGGAGGCGGCGATTCGGTGTCGGCGGCGAAGCCCACCGATTTGCGCGGAACCGCGGCTAGAGCCTGGCGCGCCATCTGCTCCAAGTGCGCGCGATGTACTGCGGAGAGCGACGAGGGCGCCGTGAAATGCGCGGTCGCGGTTTCCATGGAACGACTTTGGATGCGGGCGTCCACCGCCGTGTACGCCACCTGACTGGCGGTGGGGTGAAGCGCCTTGCGAGCTTCATCGGCGCTCTCTTCGGCCGAGGCCGTCATCAGGCCGAAGTAGATGGCCTCCACCATGCCGGCTTCGGCCAGCCGGATCCTCTCCTGGATAAACCCCAGGCGGTTCAACCCGGCCGCGCGTTGGGGAAGCGAATACGCGGCGAAATCGAGAACCCGCGTGGTGCCGTCCGCCTCGCTCGATTCCCACCATGCCGCTGTGCCCGCACCCACCCCGAAACGCCGCAGCAGCGGCACGGAAAACAATACGACTTGCGCATCCACGCGGTACTTGCGCTCGATGCCCGGAATGCTGCGAGTTGGCGTGTCCCACGACAATGCGGTGGCGCGAGCCCTCGTTCGGGCTGCCGCCAGCAGTGCCGCGCCCGCCGTCAACCTGGCCCACTCGCGCCGCGTGATCCGGCGCGCACCATCATTCGCTAGCATGAGAGCACTCGAGGTCATGTCTCGTATCCCCACCGGTTGCCAGGTGTCGAGTAGAATGCCGGCGCCAGCGCTGGCTGCGACGCGCCTTCGCGAACCAGGGCGTGGAGTTGGTCGTAGAGATTGAAAAACCCATCGGTGACGTGTTTCCAGTCTAGCTCTTCGGCCATGGCGCGGGCCGCCCGGCGTCTTTGAGCGGTGGCCTGCGGGTCGGCGGCGATGGCGCGCACGGCAGCGGCGAATGAGCTGGCATCCGGTGTAGCCAGCCACGAGTTGCCGCTATTGGCGTAGCAGGTGACACCACCCCGATCGGGTGCTACCACGGCTAGCCCGGAGGCCATCGCTTCCAGCGGGGCGATGCCGAATGGTTCGCAGGGGTTGGGATGCACGAATATATCGCTGTTGGCGTAGATGCGCGCCAGCATTTCGCGGTCCCCAATGTGGCCGAGCACCTGCACAGCGCCCGGTAGCAGCCGCTCGCTTTGACACTCGAATTCGGCGCGCGCGGGACCGTCGCCCGCCACCACCAGATGGAATGTTCCAGCCGACTCCGCTTCCAGTTGCACCATGGTATCCAAGAGAAGCCGAAGGTTCTTCTCCGGCGCCAGCCTTCCCGCGTAGAGCAGTAGCAGGCTTCCTTCCGGTGCGCCGGCCAGCCTTTCCAGCCACGTCCGCGACGCGGCGGTGCGCAGCGCAGGATCGAACAGCGCGCAATCGGCGCCCATCGGCCGCACCCACACGCCGCGCCGGACGGCATGACCGCGGGCCGCGATGCGCAATTCCTCGGCGGCCAGCGGCGAAACGGCGATGTGGTGATCGAACATCGGGAAATGCAGCCACTTCATATAGTGGCGGCAAAAGGCGAGCGCGGCCCGCGAGCCGGAAACGTACAGTGCCATGTTGCGATCCATGCGTTCGCAACTCAAGCCCACCACCGCCGGCCGGTAGTCGCGGCCCAGCAGCCAGCCCCGGCGCAGCAGTGCCGCCAGGTAGTTGAGCGTGTACTTGTCGCAGCACTCCACCAAGTCGGCGCGTTCCTCGGCCAGAATGCGCCGCAGCGTCGAGCCTGGCCAGAGGTATTGCGCTGGCATCATCATCCAGTAACCGGGGCTCAGCGGCGCGGGCTTGCCCGCAACGCGATAGATGCGGCCGTAGCGGCCAAGCTCTTCGATTCCGTCGTGCGCGGCGGGCACCACCAGCCGCATGGCGCGGCCACGGCGCTCGGCCGCCGCCAGCATCTGGCGGTAGAAGGTGGACACTCCTCCGCTCTGGACGTGCCAGTTGTTCGTGAGGTGAATTGTCTTGATACTCATCAGACTCTCGCACGGACGGCGCGGAAGAGCGCCCGGCCCGGCGCCAGAAGGAACTCTGCCAGCAGACGCGGTAAACGCCGTAGATCTCCACCGAGCGAATCGGAACCGGCTCCGGTGATCAGCATCCCCTTGCGCATCAGGAACCAGTTCAGGAGCAGCGACCCTACGCTGACCGCGATCGAAACCACCATGCCAGCACCGATGTGTGCGGCATGTCCGGCCTCGAGCGCCAGATACTCGAGCGTGTGCGCGGCCGCGGGCAGCAGCACCGCGGCCAGCAGGCCCGACAGCCACGCTGGGCGCGCACCGCGAAATGCTTGCAGCAGCGATCCCCAGAAGCCTCCCACCAGAATCCGGAATGCCAGCTCGATCCAGACCAGGCGTAGAGCGCCCGGGCCGCGCGGCAGGGCCACAACGAAAAAGAGAACACCGCGGAATATGGCGCTCAGCAGCGCCGCCTTCCAATTCCAGTCGATCACGAAGGTCTTCCACGGCCGGCCGAGCACGGTGGCCGCGGCTTGCCACACCGTGATGCCGTCAGACCGATACAAGGTTGCTTGCATAGCCCTCATACACTTCGTCGAAGACCCAATCCCAGGATTGGTTCTCCACCTGGCGGCGCGCGGCGACGGTCATGCGCTGGCGCAGGCTCCGGTCGCGGGCGAGCGCCACCACGCAGTCGCAGAACTCGCGGTCGCTAGCCGCCACGAAGCCGGTTTCCCCATCGCGGACGATGAAGCGCGGGCCGCCGGCATCGGTCACCACGGCGGGCACTCCGGATGCCAGGGCCTCCTGCACCACATTGCCAAACGTGTCGGTGCGGGAGGGGAAAGCGAAGATGTCCATGTCGGCGTAGGCGCGGGCCAGGCCCTCGCCCGTCAACACGCCGGTGAAGGTGGCGCGCGAGAGATTGCGCTCCAGCCAAGTGCGTTCGCCGCCGGCGCCGGTGATTTGAAAGCGCGCGTCCGGGAAACCGGCGTCGTGCAACGCCGCCTCGACGCGAGCCAGCAGGCGCAGGTTCTTCTCCGGCGTCAGGCGCCCGACGTAACCCACCACGAGCTCGTCGCCCGTGCGCGCGCGCCGCGACGGATGGAACAGATGGGTATCGATGCCGCGGCCCATCGGGAAGACCGGCTTGCCCGTGCGTCGGCGCAGCAGGCCGGCCAGTTCCGGATTGGGCGCGAAAATCACCGAGCTGCGGGCGAAGAACCAGCACACACGGTCCATCACAAAGTTCTCGACCCTGTGTGCCGCCGATGCGCCGAGTCCGTGCGGGGCCCACTCGAGCATGCGAGCTACCCGCCGCGCCGCGAATTCGTGCAGGTTGGTGTGCCAGGACGCAGCCAGCGGGGTGTGCAGACGCGCCGCCAGAATGGCTCCCACGATGCCTAGGTCGCCGGGGCTGGTCACGTGAATGTAATCGGGGCGGAACTTCGCGATCTCCTCTTCGATCGGCTCGACTTGGCGCATCAGCCACGGGTCGAAGCGAAGGTCCGTATCCACCGGGAAGGCCCAGTGGCTGCGCACCAGTTCTAGCGTGCGCACGGAACCCTCCTCGATGAGACCACGCGATGGGCCCCAGCGCGCGCAGAACAGCGGGATCTGGCGCCGGCGGGCGAACGAGTGCCATTCGCGGCAGGTGCGGGCTGCTCCATTCACCTCGTGAAAGGTGTCGGCGAACAATGCGACTCGCGGCGTGGCGCCCACATCACGCTCCGGTGGGTTCCTGCGCGCCGAGGGCGAGGCGCAGCGTGGCGCGGACATGCGGCGTGGCGAGCCAGCCTACCGATGCGATGAATTGGCGCAGCGCCCAAGGTCCGCCATTGGGCCAAAGCTCCGACAGCGCCTTCACGCCATCGGTCTCGTGGTCGTAGAATACGCGGTCCAGCCAACGTTCTCGCCCGGGAGCCTCCGGATAGGGCTTGACGGCGTGCCAGAAGAACTCGATATAACGCGCGGCAAGCGGCTCGCGGTACTGCGGAAGAAACAGCACGTGGCTCACGCGGCCGCGGCGGATTTCGTCGATGAACTCTTCCAGACTGGCGGCGTTGGTCAGATTGAGACTGGCATTCGACTCCAGGCAATGGCGATCGCCGCCGGAGATGGCCGGGAGGCCGAGTTCGTGGGCCAGATGTATCGTGGCGCGATTGTCGCTGGCGGGTTGCAGGCCGTTCAACTCGAGCGCGTGGATGCGGTCCCGATGCTCTTCCAGGAAACGACGCAATTCCGCGTTGTGGTCCGCGGGCGGAATGCGGAACTCGCAGCAGAATGGGTGGTTGAGCACGATCAGAACATTCGGAACCAGGTCCAATTCGGCCAGCAGCGAGGCCAACAGGCCGGGCGCGGGCGCAGCGGTGTAACGCGCCATCTCCGCTTCGAAGGCGCGCGCACGCTCGGCGGGGAGGTTGTGCACGCCAATGTGGAAGACGGTGACGCCGTACGGCACGCTCCATTCGAGCGAGAACGGCGCCGGGATGCCGAGCGTTCGCAAGTCGGCGCACGCTTCGAGGTCGTCGTGATCGGTAACCGAGACCAGCGGGCGGAGGCCGAGGGAATCGGCGATCTGCGCGGCTTCCAGGTTGTGGGCCGCCAAGGCATTCAGCGGCGGCCGCCAGAAGGCGCGGTCGAAGGCCACCGTGTGGCCGCTGTGGGCTCTTCGTTTTTCGCTCATCCTGGCAATCAGCGCGTGTATGGGCGGCACTTTGCGGAGCACGCGTGGAATGAAATCGAGCGACTCGATGGAATGCATCGTGTGGCTGTGCAGCGATACGGCCGTACGGTAGCCGCGGGCCGCCGCCGGGGTGCGCCACAGGCAATCCACGGAATGGGCCGCTTTCAGAGACCTG
>CAZFOP010000282.1:0-5519 GCA_964520085.1 uncultured Solibacteraceae bacterium
ACACGAATGAATCCGACGGCAGTCTGGCGCCGTCACAACTGATCGAAGATGCGGCGCGCGGTGGCGTGAACGTACTGGCGATCACCGACCACGACACGCTGTCGGGCTACGACCTGGCGCTGCCCGTGGCGCAGGCGGCTGGCCTCGATCTGGTCTGTGGCATCGAGCTGTCCACCAAGCTGCGCGGACGCTCGACGCATCTGCTTGGCTATTTCCCCGCCGCCGGCGCGCTCGCCGAGTTTCGCGAATGGGTGCGCGGGCAGCAGCAGGCGCGTAAGGATCGCAATATTCGCCTAGTGGCGCGGCTGCGGGAGTTGGGCTTCGATATCACTCTCGAGGAAGCCGAAGCGCGCGGCCGCGGCATGACTGGCCGGCCGCACTTCGCCGCTATCCTCCTCGAAAAGGGCTACGTGCGCGACTACCGGCAGGCTTTCGACGATTACCTCGACGAATCCGCGAAAGGGTATGTGTACCGCCAGGAGCCGACGTTTGCCGAAGGCGTCGCGGTAGTCCGCAAGGCGGGCGGAATTGCCTCGTTGGCCCACCCGACGCGTGTGCATGGCGACGTGGCGGAGATGATGCCGGAACTCTGCGCCGCCGGACTGAACGCCATCGAAGCCTATCACAGCGATCACAGCCCTGAAGAGACTGCACACTTCGTTGAACTGGCGCGCCGCTACGGTCTGCTGGTCACCGGCGGATCGGATTTCCACGGCGAAGCGATCAAGCCGGGCGTAAGGCTCGGCACGGGCTACCTGGGAAACCTGTGCGTCCCTGACGATGTGATGGCCCACCTGCGCAACGGCGCAGCCATCGGCGCGGAAGGCGGGCGGTAAGGCGGCGGGCGCGCTGGCCTTGCATCGGGCGCGTGAAGTGGTAGAGTTGTGCCGAGGGCGAGATTGATGCCATTGGACAATGCCAGGCCGCGGAATCCCTACGCCATCGACGATCCGAGAATCTACACCGGCCAAATCGTGCGGGTTGATAACTGCTGGCTTCTCAACCCTGTGAGCACCGCGCCCATCACATTGCTCGACGCGAGCTTCGAGACAGCGCAGGATGTAAGGAGGTTGCTAGAGCGGTCCTACGGGGCGCTCGAGAACTCAGTGCAGGAACTTGCCGATCTGATTCAAGCGCGGGGGCTAAGGTTCAAAGAGCTGCGGCATACGCTGGAGGCATATCGGCTTAGGTGCTTCCCTCTGTTCGAGAAGCTTAAATCCGAATCGCAGGAGTACGTGGAGGCGTTCGCCGAACAGCCGGCACCAGCCCCGTGCGATACAATGACCCGCGACGATATCCGCGCGGTGTTTCGCGATTGCGGGTACTCGCTGAAGCAGTTTTCGTCTGAGGGAGGGTTTCCCTACTCCGCCGTGACCTCTCATTTCGCGGGGAAGAAACTGTCGGCCCCGATACAGGAGGCAGCGCAGAGGATCGCTATACAACTGCGGCTGTCCGACCGGCGGGAGGAGATCTTATCCGAACTGCGATTCACGGCGCAAGAACTTGCGGGCGTACCCCCGACGGCGGCGGAGGTGCTGCCGATTTGGGAGGGTGAGCCCAGGCCAAGGGCAATCGCGGCGCTGATCGTCGACCGGTTCCGGCAGACGGGAGCGACAAACCTCCATCAAATCAGGACGATTGATCCCGATGGCTCCTACGGAACGCGATGGAAGCTTTTTGGCCCGACGGACGTCCTGACGTGTGCCGAGTGCCGTGGTCTCATGGCGAGCGCGCTTACGGCAAAGGAGATTCCAGAGGTCCCGGTACACCCTGGCTGCCGATGCACAATACTCTTCGACACTTCAGAGCTTGAGAAAAGAGCGGGGATCAGATGAATCTTCCGGCGTGAAGGCTGGTGAGACACTGGTTGTTATGGCTCAGGGCTTTGGCTCCAACGCGACGTATCAGTTCTGCAGGACGGAGCGGTGGCTCGCCCGGCTGGAGGCCGTCTACGACGGACGGTACAAGCCCATCGGCAGTTTTGACGATCCGCTGGATTCTGTGCCCGCGTTTTTCCTCAATTGCTATCACGTAAAGGACTGGCTTAAGAACAAACCTCAGTGGCACGATGACGTGGATAGTGGCGTGAAAAGAAGCGCTGTCGAGCAATTCGTCAAGGAGTCCGAAGCCCTCAAGATCTGTGGGGACATCTGCAATGGAAACAAGCACTCCGACTTCGACTGCGCGCCGCTGAGCGGAGGGCCTCTCGACCTGCTGAGTGTGCGTACCAGGGTCGATTCAACAGTCGGCGCGGCGATCACGACGACTCGCTACACACTGAGAACCGCACGGGGCGAGACGGACGTCTACGCGCTTGCTAAGGAGTGCCTTGATTCCTGGCGGAACTTCATTTTTCGGTCCACGCCAGATTCGCTCCAAGCTCTCGCGAGCCGTAATCCGAGACACCGGAGCAAGCATCGCCCAGCCAAAACGACGCGATAAGGCCAGTTCAGTCGGGCTGGGGCGCGCCGAAGTCCGGGGGGCACCGGACCGAAAGTTCCCTGAACCCAGACCGCCATCCGGGCTGATGATACAATAACTGAACCGGTCAAAAATGGAACGCTTGAGCAAGCTCATTTGCGGTTTGAGACTGCCCGGCGACACGATCACGGAAAGCGATCTTGCCTGCGCGGCGTGGCCGCAGGCGGTGGGGAAACGGATCGCGGCTCACACACGGGCAGCCAAGCTGGTGCGGCGGCACCTGGTGGTGGAAGTGGAAGATAGAATCTGGCAGCAGCAGCTTTTCGTGCTCAGCTACCAGATTGTGCGCAACCTCGAACGGCATCTCGGTCCGGACATGGTGGAGGATCTGGAATTCCGCGTGGTGCCACGGCGGCGCGAGCCGCAGCGCGCGGCGCAATCCGCGCCGGCGCTGGTGGCAGACGAAGCGGATGCGATCGCCGACCCCGTGCTGCGCGGCCTCTACAAAGCATCCCGGACAAAGGCGCGAGCGTGAAGATTACCGAACAGGAAGTCCGTTATGTGGCCGGCCTGGCCAACCTCAATCTGAGCGACGCCGAAGTCGCGCGCTTCCAGGGCGACCTGGACCAGATTCTCGAACACATGGACAAGCTGAACGAGCTCGATACGGGCAACGCGGCGCCCATGTCCCAAGTGTTGTACGAGGCAGCCGACACGGCCACGCTGCGGCCGGACGCCCCAGTGCTGCCGCTCGGCAATCAGGCCGCGCTGGCCAATGCGCCGGATTCCGGGACAGGGTATTACAAGGTGCCGCTGGTGATCGAACGCTGAGCGGATACTCGCCCGTGAGGGAGTTACGAGAACAATGCGCCCGCACGCGGGCGTTGGCAGGTTAAAACCTGCCCCACCAAGCAACATGGAAATCGCATCCTTAACCATCGATGGAATTCGCGAAGGGCTTCTGGCGCGCCGTTTCCGCGCCGAGGAGTTGGCCACCGAGGCGCTGCGCTTCGCCGAAGCCGAGAACCCCAAAACTAACGCGTATCTGCATTTCTCACCGGAGCGGGCGCTCGGAGCCGCGCGGCGCGTGGACGAGAAGATCGCCCGCGGCGAAGATCCCGGCGCGCTGGCCGGAGTGCCGGTAGCCGTGAAGGACGTCATCGTTACACGCGGCATTCGCACCACCTGCGCCTCGAAGCTGCTGGAGAACTACATTCCTCCCTATGACGCCACCGCAATCACGCTGATCGAGGAAGCTGGCGGCCTGATCATCGGCAAGACGAATTGCGATGAGTTCGCAATGGGCTCTTCGACCGAGAATTCGGCCTTCGGGCCGGTGCGTAACCCGGTGTCGCTCGACCGCGTTCCGGGCGGTTCGAGCGGCGGTTCGGCGGCGGCTGTGGCGCAGGGCACGGCGGTGGTGTCGCTCGGCTCCGATACCGGCGGATCGATCCGTCAGCCGGCTTCGTTCTGCGGCGTCTCCGGTGTCACGCCCACTTACGGCCGCGTTTCACGTTACGGGCTGACCGCCTTCGCCAGTTCGCTCGATCACATAGGCCCGTTCGCCCGCTCGGTGAAGGATGCGGCGCGCGTACTGGGGGTGATCGCCGGCCGCGACCCGCGCGATTCCACCTCGGCCGAAGCCCCGGTGCCGGATTACACCAAGGCGCTGGACGGAAACGTAAAAGGGTTGAAGCTTGGACTGCCCCGCGAGTATCTAAAAGACATGACCAGCGAATCCGGCAGCCTGATCTCCCGCGGCGTGGAAGTGCTGCGGCAACTCGGCTGCGAGGTGCGCGAAATCAGCCTGCCGCACACCGATTACGCCATCGCGAGTTATTACATCATCGCTACCGCCGAGGCCAGCTCCAACCTGGCGCGCTACGATGGCGTGCGCTACACGTCCCGCTCCGCCGATTCGGCGACCCTGGCCGACATGTACCGCAACACTCGCGGTGAAGGCTTCGGCAACGAATGCAAGCGGCGCATCATGCTGGGAACCTACGTGCTCAGCGCCGGTTACTATGATGCCTATTATTTGAAGGCGCAGAAAGTGCGCGGTCTGATCGCCCGCGATTTCCGGCAGGCGTTCGAGGAAGTGGATGCCGTGGTGGCGCCGGTCTCGCCGTTTCCCGCATTCCGCCTGGGTGAAAAAGTGGACGATCCGCTGGCTATGTACTTATCCGATATTTTCACCATTACCGGCAGTCTGGCTGGTATACCGTGCATGAGCGTTCCGTGCGGCCGCACCGCCGAGGGCTTGCCGGTGGGGATGCAAATCCTGACTCGGCATTTCGGTGAGACGACCATGTTTAAAATCGCCGACGCTTTTGAAAGAGCCGGCGGAGTGAATTAAAGGGGCGGACCGGGCACGCCCGGTCTGAAGTGTTTTTTGATGCTGGTCCAGTCAGAGGTAGGACAGACGATCGGGTTTTGTCGTCTGTCGCTTCTAGCCAGAGTGCGGGAGTTTGACAGACGACTAGAAACGACCGTCTGTCCCACTTGAGGAGAGAGGGAGAGAAATAGACGATGCCATTCACGCTTCCACCGTTGCCGTACGCGCCCGAGTCGCTCGAGCCATACATCGACAAGCAGACCATGGAGATCCACCACGGCAAGCACCACAACGCTTACGTGACCAACCTGAACAAGGCGCTGGAATCGGCGCCCGCGCTCGCCGGCAAGACCGTCGATGAGCTGCTGGCCAACAACCTCGCCATCGTTCCGGAGAACATCCGCACCGCCGTGCGCAACAATGGCGGAGGCCATGCCAACCACTCGCTGTTCTGGAAGTTGATGAAGCCAGGTGGAGGTGGCGCGCCGGTGGGCAACGTGGCTGAGGCCATTACCGGCACCTTTGGCGGCTTCGACGCCTTCAAGGAAAAATTCGGCCAGGCTGCGGCCACACGCTTCGGCTCAGGCTGGGCGTGGCTGGTGAAATCGGGTGGCAAGCTGGACATCTATTCCACTGCCAACCAGGACACCCCGGTGTCGGAGGGAAAGTTCCCGGTGATAGGCCTGGACGTCTGGGAACACGCGTATTACCTGAAGTATCAGAACCGCCGCCCGGACTACATCGCCGCATGGTGGAGCGTGGT
>CAZFOP010000283.1:0-5513 GCA_964520085.1 uncultured Solibacteraceae bacterium
GGCGATGGTGGTGGATGAATTCGGCACCATCGTGGGAATGCTGACGCTGAAGGATGTACTGGAGCACCTGGTGGGACGCATCGAGGATGAGCACGAGGAGAAGGACGTCCGCCGTGACACGGACTCGAGCGAGGCCGAACTGGACGGCGCCACGCGCATACGCGATCTCGAATCCGAATTCGGCATCGAGATCCCGGAGAATGCCGGCTTTGAGACGCTGGCCGGTTTCCTGCTCTTTCGCCTGGGCTCCATCCCACGCGCCGGCGACCACGTCCAATTCGCCGGCCGCCGCTACACCGTGCTGGAGATGGACCGCAACCGCATCGCCCGCGTGAAGGTGGAGAAGCTGGGGGAAACGGCGTAAACCAGCGCCCACGCCTCGCCCTCGGTTGTGGTATCACTGGAATCTGGATTCGCTATGCCAAACCAAGAAGCTTTGCAAGCGGAAGTTGAACGGCTGCGCGCCGAAAATGAAGCGCTGAAGCGGCCGCGCGGACAACTGTCGATGAAGGTGAGCGAGAAGGGCGGCCTGTCGGTGTACGGGCTCGGCCGGTTCCCGGTGACGCTGTACCGCGAGCAGTGGGAAAAACTGCTCGGGATGGCCGATGAACTTCGCCAGTTTATCAAGGATCACGACGGGCAACTGAAGAAGAAGGAGTAAACGAGTGGCATTCGCGACGACTGCCGCGCTATGTCTCCCTTGCCGTGACGTTTGATGCATTGAGAAACCGCTCCCTGACGGTCGCGGCGCGCAGCATAAAACACTACGTCGGGCGGTCGGAGACAAGCTCACAGTGACGTGCGAAACATTCGCGATAACGGGCGTGCGCGGCGTGCTGCACCGTCCCTCGGTTCCGAATGGCCGTGCGTTCGCGCTGACCCATGGCGCAGGCTCCGACGCCAACGCCCCGCTGCTCATGCGCATGGCCGCCGCGCTGGCCGAAGCCGGGTACGTGGTATTGCGTTACGATCTGCCGTTTCGTGTCGAGCGGCCCAAGGGGCCTCCGTTTCCTGCGATGGCGGTGCGGGACCGGGAAGGAATTGTGCACGCAGTGGATGAGTTACGGAAGCTCGCGGCCGGGAGCGTCTTTGCCGGTGGCCATTCCTACGGCGGACGGCAAACCGCGATGGCCGCCGCCGAGCACGGCGAAATCGCCGACGCGCTTCTGCTGCTGTCCTATCCCTTGCATCCGCCGCGCAAGCCGGAACAGAAGCGCACCGGCTTTTTCCCCGAGTTGCTCACGCCGGCGCTATTCGTTCATGGCACTGCCGATCCGTTTGGCACCGTCGCAGAGCTGCGCGCGGCGATGACGGCGATTCCCGCGCATACGGATCTGCTAGCGGTGGAAGGCGCGGGACACGACCTGAGGAACCCGCCGGCCGCGGACATTCTGGCGCGCTGGCGCGAGATGGTCTGCTATCCTGAAAAATAGCCTTTCCGGGAGTTCACCATGCGCGAATACCGCTACACGACTCCCCACGGAATTGAGGTCACCCGCTCAGCCTCGCAGGGCAATTACCAAAAGGGGCTGAAGCATCTTCTGCACGATCTGGACCGGCACCGTGGGATCTATCTATCTTCGGGATACGAGTATCCCGGGCGGTACTCGCGTTGGGACATCGCTTCCACACGCCCTCCGCTCGAAATCGTCGCCTATGACCGCCGCGTGGAGTTCCGCGCGCTGAACGAACGCGGGCGAAGGATTCTGGAGATTCTTTATCCGGTGCTGGCTGCGCACCCGCACTGGGAGGAGTTCGCTGCCGTGGAAGGCGCGCTGGAAGGCCGCTTGAGGCCGCTCCCCGCGCTGTTTCCGGAAGAGGAACGCAGCAAGCAGCCCTCCGCGTTCTCCATCTTGCGCACGTTGACGAACGAGTTCCGCGGCGAGGAGGATTCGCGCCTCGGCCTGATCGGCGCTTTCGGCTACGATCTTCTGTTTCAGTTCGAGCCGATCGAGAAGAAACTGCCGCGCCACGGACACAAAGATCTGCACCTGTTTCTCTGCGACGACATCTGGTTCATGGATCGCAAGAAGGAAAAGATCGAACGCTTCCGCTACGATTTCGCGCGGGACTCGGTGACCACCGGGGGCTTGCCGCGCGACGCTCAAGGTGTGCCTCGTCCACGCAAACTCCCGGCCAGCGGGATTGTTTCCGATCAAACGCCGGAAGAGTACATGGCCAACGTGGAGACGGTGCGCGAGGGCATGCGCCGCGGCGACTATTACGAAGTGGTGCTGCGGCAGACTTTCAGCACTCCGTATTCGGGCAAAACGTCGGAGCTTTTCGAGCGCGTGCAGAAGGCCAGTCCGAGCCCATACGAGTTTCTGATGCAATTCGGTGAAGAGCAGCTCGTGGGCGCGTCGCCGGAGATGTTCGTGCGAATAGAAGGCCGCCGCATCGAAACATCGCCGATTTCCGGCACCGCGCAACGCACTGGCGATCCCATGCGCGACGCCGACAACATCAAGGAACTGCTGAAGTCGTTGAAGGAAGAATCGGAACTGACGATGTGCACGGACGTGGATCGCAACGACAAGTCGCGCGTCTGCGAGCCGGGCAGCGTCCGCGTCATCGGCCGCCGCCTGATCGAATCCTATGCCGGCGTGTTCCACACCACCGATCACGTCGAAGGGCAGCTCAAGGAAGGTTTCGATTCGCTGGACGCGTTTCTCTCGCACATGTGGTCCGTGACCATGATCGGCGCGCCGAAGAAGGCGGCGGCGGTGGCCGTCGAGGCGCTGGAAAAGAGCGCGCGCGGCTGGTACGGCGGCGCCATCGGCATGATCTCGCTCAACGGCGACATCAACACCGGCATTCTGATTCGTACCACCTATTTGCGCGACGGCATGGCGCGATACCCGGTGGGCGCGACCCTGCTCTACGATTCGGTGCCGGCTTTCGAGGAACGCGAGACTCGCTTCAAGGCCACCGGCTTTTTCCGTGCGATGGGCGTGGTGGAACCGAAGGCGGAAGTGGCGGAAGTCCACACGTTGGGGACCGGCCCTGGCCGGAGCGCTCGCCTGTTGCTGGTCGATAACGACGACTGTTTCATTCACACGCTGGCCAACTATGCACGGCAGACCGGCGCCGAAGTGGTGACCTACCGCTCCGGTTTCCCGCCCGAGTTGATCGAGCGCGTGGCGCCGACACTGATTCTGATTTCGCCCGGTCCCGGCCGTCCGAAGGATTTCGGCGTGCCGGAACTGGTAAAGACCGCCGTGCGGCTAGGCGTGCCCGTGTTCGGCGTTTGCCTGGGGCTGCAAGGCATCGTAGAAGCGTTCGGCGGCGAGCTGGGCGTGCTCGATTACCCCGTGCACGGCAAGCCCTCCCTGGTGAGGCACCGCGGCGTTGGCGTTTTCGAAGGGATGCCGGAAGAGTTCGCCGTGGGCCGCTACCATTCGCTGTTCGCACGGCGAGAGACATTTCCGGCTTGTTTAGAAGTTACCGCCGAAACCGCCGACGGCGTCATCATGGGCGTTCGCCATCGCGACCTGCCGATTGAAGCCGTGCAGTTCCATCCGGAATCCATTCTCACTGCCGAAGCCGGCCACGGTCTGAAGCTGATGGAAAACGCAGTGAAGCTGGGCAAAGCCGTCAAGGCCGGCACAAGGTAGGACAGACCATCGGTTTTCGTGTCTGTCGGCTTTCGCTACTGCGCGGGACCGTGACGCCGGTTAAACGATTTCCATCAGCGTGACCTCGCCAGTTGTATCCGGGCGCTGGCTGTATTCCGAAGGGAACACGCGCTCCTTTATTCAGTCCTTACTTACTCTTTATCTACTCTTTATCTACTCCTTATTTACTTCGCGTCGGCAATAAGACCACTTACACCTCGGGTCCAACGACTTACCGAACCCTTTCGCGATAAATCAAAGAATCATGAACATCGAACCCAGATTACTAGGGAAGACATCAGATCCGAGTGGTTGGATCGTTACAGCGAATTCAGCGAAACGGATCAGCCAAAAAGGAGATCGAAACGTGAGACGCTTAGTAGCGGTTACTTTGGCGGGAGCAATGTTTGCAGCGGCTGGCCTGGCACAGTCGAGGAATCCTTGGCTGGAGCAATGGTTCAAAACTAAGACTGGCCACTACTCCCCGATGGAGGAAGCCCGACTCAGGGCTGAGCAGCAGAGAGCCGGGCAAGCCAACGCGGCCTTGCGTGAGAAAACCACGCTGCAGACCGCACCGCGAAATGAATCCACGATGCGCACCAACCCGTGGCTGGAGCAATGGTTCAAGACGAAGTTTGGCCACTACTCCCCGATGGAAGAAGCTCGGCTAAGAGCTGAGCAGGCGAATACGCCCAAGCAAGAGCGTGCCAACTCCGGCAAGCTTCCAGGGTCGTTGTAGACCAAACCCAGGCGCCGGGGATTCTCGTCCGAGGATCTCCGGCGCGTCTGGTTCTGTACCTTAACTCCTCATTTACTCCGCGTGCATCCTGTCTGGTCCCGGCCGTCCCGAGTTAGGGAGTGGTCACCGGTAAGAGCAGGGTGAGCGCCTCGCCGCTGTTTCAATCCAGCCACCCGGATGAACAGCGCACCGCGATCTGCGGGACGGCGCCGAAGCGGCGGTCGCGAGTGCGGAACTCGTGCACTGCCGACGCCAGTTCCGCCACACCGAAATCCGGCCACAGGACGCGCGAAAACACCAACTCGGCATAGGCGCTTTCCCAGAGCAGGAAGTCGCTCAGCCGCCGCTCACCGCCGGTGCGGATCAGCAGGTCCACCGGCGGTCCCAGCCTTCGGTCGATGCCGGCGCGGGAAAGCTCGCTCCCATCGCCAGCGGCAGCCAGAATCGCATCCCGGCCGGAGTAGTCGAGCGCCACACGCAGCCACAGTTTCGCGCCGCGCGCGGTCGCCGCTTCGGTGGTCGCGATGGCCGCGGCCAGTGCTTTCGGCAGGCGATCCCGCCGTCCGATCGCCTCCACCCGCATTCCCGCCGCAACCGCGCTCGCGGTCTGGCTCTCCAGGTACCACGCGAGCAGCCGCATCAGTGCGGCGACTTCCGCCGGCTCACGCCGCCAGTTGTCGCTCGAGAAGGCAAATAGCGTCAGAACGCCGATGCCGTGCTCCGGAGCTGCATCCACCACCCGGCGCGCGGCTTCCACGCCGGCGCGGTGACCGGCAACTCTCGGCAGACCGCGACCGAGCGCCCAGCGGCCGTTGCCATCCATGATGATCGCTGTGTGTAGAGTACTTTGTACTGTAAAGTAACTGGTCATAAAAAAACACCTCATCTGTCGCGCGTTGCCTGAATCAACGCTTCCATGTGATCGAGATAGCGCTCGAGCGCCCGCCTCCCCGCCGCTGTCAACCGGTATTCGGTTTTGGGCATTCGGTTCGCGAAGGATTTGGCGCAACCCACGTAGCCTGCTTCTTCCAGCTTGCGGGCGTGGACGCTCAGGTTGCCGTCGGTGGTATCGAGCAGCCGCTTCAGCTCGTTGAAGGTAAGCGAATCGTTGACCGCCAGCGCGCTCAGGATGCCCAGGCGCAGCCGTTCATGCACCAGCC
>CAZFOP010000284.1:0-5505 GCA_964520085.1 uncultured Solibacteraceae bacterium
ATCGCCAGGGCACGTCCGGCGGACCGCAGGCCGGTCATCAGATCGCGCGAGCGCTGAACGGCCGCCTTCCCCGATAGCTTTTCAACCACGCAAATCACAGGCCACAGGCAATCGCCGATCACCCAACCGGGCCCGAAGAACCACATCGATCGGGCCTGCGTTACCGCGAGCATCGGCATCGCCCGAACCAGCTTCCAGAACACCCGGAACGAAAGGAATCTCCTGAGGCGGGTTTGTTCGTCCAGCGCCATTAGTGCGGCCGCCGCACGAAGTAAGTTATCGACAAAAATGAAAAGGGCCGCCGCTGCCAACGGGACCAGCACGATTCGCACAGCGGCAACCGGCAGCAGTTTCCTGGTCAATGCAGCCAAAAGAGCCGTCACCGACAAGATGGTCCCGTAGAGGGGCACCAGCAAAAGAGCATACGCCGTGAGATGTTGCAGCAGAAATGCTTTCGATCTGCGCAGCGCGAGAAATTCGGCGTCCACTGCGTTATGGAACCGCCGGGCAAATGCGATCGCGGAGGCCGGGCGATCCGCAGGATTGCGCGCGAGTCCGGCGAGAATCGCGTCCGATACGTCGCGCGGAATCTTTTGGACGCTCGCGGGAGGAGGATTGCCAGTCGGACGATTCTTGAATAATTCGCTCGTCTTTCGCGTAAAGGGCAGTTCGCCGCAAACCAGGAAGTAGGCCACGACGGCCAGACTATAGATGTCAGACCGGAAATCGACTTCCTCTCCCGACGCCTGCTCCGGCGACATGTATGCGGGGGTACCAACCAGGCTGCCCGGCATGGTTTGCGCGCCGGCACTGCTGTCGAATGATCCGGACGATGGGCCGGACGGGGACAGGGCGAGGGCGACGGTCTCTGCTTCCTCGGGTCGTGTTCGGCTAGTTGATGACCGGGACTCGTTCGTCATATCGATCACGGCCGTTTCCAATTCGTCGCCGGGCACTGCGGGCAGAGGACTGACCGTCTTCGGTTCGCTCATCTCCGACATCTCTTTCATGCGCGGAGCCCAATCGCGGAGCAGATTCACCTTGGCCACTCCAAAGTCGAGCACTTTGACCGTATATCCACCACGGCCGTTTGGTTCCAGCCAGATGTTGTCAGGCTTCAGATCGCGATGGACGATTCCATGCCGGTGTGCTTCCGCAAGCGCCAGTCCAATCTGGTCCAGAAGGTCCGCGACCAGCGGCAGCGCGATCCGGGGATTGGCCTTCTGAAACTCCGAAAGTGTCTGCCCGTCGAGAAGTTCCATCACCAGGTACGGCATGTCGCCGCTCCCGGCTTTTGCGATGCCGAAGTCCGTGACGTTGACTATGTTCGGGTGGCGCAGCCGGCCGCACGCCTGCGCTTCGCGCTGAAAACGGGCGAGAAACTGTGGTTCCGCCGCCCACCTCGGCGCGATCACTTTCACCGCCACGACGCGAGTGGTTCCAAGATGCGTCGCCAGGTAGACATTACCCATTCCGCCCGCGCCGAGCTGCTTGTCGATTCGGTATTTGGCGTCGAGGATTTCGCCGATCATTGAGTGATCCACAAGGTCCAGCCGCCATCATAACAATCACCAGGTCGCAAAAACGGTGACCCCGCTTGGGCGATGCGTGCCTCCTCCAGTCGCTTCTGTTCCTCCTCGGTATAGAAGATCGCCGAGCGGCACAGCGTTCCCACATGGGCCCGTGCCGGTTCAATTGCGTCGGATCGTGCGCCACGGAGAAACAGATCCGCGGCGACTGCGCGCAGGCAATGCGCGAGGGATCGGAGATTACTTCGACCGAATTGGCGTGCCCGGTGGTCTCGGTGACCACTCGTGCTTTTCGAGGTCCCGAGCGAGATTGGTGCCTCGGCTGCTGGACGGCGACTGCAATTCACCGTTTCGGCACATGAGCGCTTTTGGTTCGAGTCTCTAGCGTTGGTGTACTTCGAGTTGTGCCGGGCGCGCGAGGGAACTTACCTCGGGATCGTAGTACTCGTAGATCCGCGACGCGAAGGTTCGTGCGCGGATTGGATACTTTGCCCGTAATCGATACGTTAGCGGGAACCCGTCACCAGGGGCGATTGAATCGAAGTAGAGGATAGCCTGCGTCGCTGTCAGGCTGAACTTTTCCAGTCGCCCGCTCTTCCGTCCGGCGCTTTTCTCTTGGTACTCCTGCAGGTCTTCCGTGAGCAACTCGAATCCGGGAGGGATGCCGAGATCCACCATCACCATGTTGGCCGCGTTGGCGAGATTATTCCGGACGGTCGCGGTAGCGGTGACAATCTCGTCCTGCGCCAGATGTGTGCGATCGTAGCTGACGTCTATCGACAAGGCCTCACTCGTGGGCTTTTCGTTCCACGGCAGGAAGTATCGCCCGGCCACCTGGTAAGCCAGACTGCCTTCGCCGGTAAACCGGATTTCGACGAGGTTGGCTGGCTGGGAGCCGGTTTCTTTGAACGCGAACTAATGGAACAGATCGTTGTTCTCCGCGGTGAGAGTGAGCTTGGCGGCAGGCTTGCCATTCAATACAACCTCAACGGTGCCTTTCGCGGCCGCGCCTCCCTTCTCGGTAGAGAGCAGCAGCGCTCGCAACGCCATGATGGTCGCTTGCGTGGTTCCCCATGTGCCCTGGGCGTCCTTCTTCGCGACGATGAAGTTGATCGCTTTCGCCGCGACGGTGGGATTGCCGCCCCATTTGAGCAACGCCTGCACCGCCAGCCCGGTGGTTTCCACCATCGCACTCGTGCCCGTCGCATACACGCCCGTCTCTTCCGCCCTCCACCACGCCTTGTCGTCCTGCTCTGTCCGCGCGTCGAGCAACATCTGCATTGCCCGGCCGGTGAGGGCTCGGTCCTTGGCGTAATCCGCCGCGAAGTTGGCCAGAACCGCCAGCGTGTAAACATCTGGGCTTCGACCGATATCCGTGCTGAGATGCGTCTCGATGAACTGCCTGGCTTTCTCGATTGCGGGACCCTGGTAGCCGGTATTCTCGAGCGACCAGGCAACATACGCCGTAATGCGCAGAACGTCTGTGTTGTAGCGGTCGGTGGCGCCTTCGTTGATAAACGCTGTGTCCGGTCTCCAGCTCCCATCGGCCTGCTGCTGGCTGGCGAGCCACTGCTGCGTCCGCTCGATGACTTTCGAATCCATGTCGTGGACCTTCGACATGTCGCTGAACTCCATCAGACCATAGGAAGTCAGGATTTTGTTTGCCGGTGCATTGCCAAACCAGGAGAACCCGCCGCCTGGCACTTCAAATGTAAGCAGGCGTTGATAGCCGTTCGCGATATAGCCTTCGGCCTTGGCATGCACTTCGGGGGTGAGTTTCCTGGTGCGCTTCATGTAGTCGAGCGCCAGCACGTTGGGATAAGTGCTCGACGATGTCTGCTCAAAGCACCCGTACGGCATCCGCAGCAGACTGTCCATGCCTTCGATCACCTGGCTCAGAGGGCCGGGATAGAGCCGCACGAAGATGGTGCTGGCATCGGGGATGGAAGCGGACGGGAAATCCAGTTGATGCCGGACCGTGGAATCCAGACGTCCGTTGAATGCCATGCTCTGCTCGCGGCCGTTCGGAACTACTTCGATCTCGCGAACGACAATGTCCGCGCGGCTCGCCTGGCCATCCATCCGGGCGCTCAGCGTCAGTTTGAACTTGCCGGTGCGCTTTGCCTCGATCGTGAACTGCGATCCGCCAACGCGGCCCGAGTCCACAGCGAGACTCTTTTCCGGCGCGTCTCCAACGAGCGAGAACCAGTCGTCCTGCTGGAGTTGCAGGTGGACCTCTCCACGCGAGCCGGAGTAGTTGTAGACAGCAACGGGAAGTGAGACCTGGTCGCCCTGCGTGAGCGTTACCGGCAAATCCAGGTCGGCGAAGAAGTCCTGGAACACCTTCAGACTCGAGGCCCCACTGCCCAGCGCGCCCTGCGTCGTGGATGCAAGCATCGCCATGCGCCATGTGGTGATGCTGTCCGCGATGGGAATCGTGATGCTTGCGCGGCCATGCCCGTCCGTGACGATCTCCGGGGTGACATAGAGGGCTTCGGGGAACCAGGAGCGCACGTGCGCTTGCGGAGTGAGAACTTGCGTTGCGACTGGGGCAACATCCCTTCCATTCTTCGCGAGCTGCGCTAATGCATAGACATTACGCCCTTGGACCTGGAGGTCGGCGGCGAGTTGGGGACCGTTGACAGCTTGGTCGAGGCCGCTACGCTCAGCGAAAACGGCCGGGGCCGCCGCAGTTACCTCAATGGACTCAGCCGTAGAACCGACGTCGAGAATCACCGAGAGGTCGGCACGGTCGCGCGCCTTCAGCGAGAACTCACGCGCCGCAGTTGCGAATCCTGGGGCAAACGCCCGAATCTCGTAGCGCCCAGCGTGGAGGCCAGCCAAACTGAAGCGCCCAGCGGCGTCGCTGGTCAGCGTGTGCACCCAGGCGTCGCCAGTTTCTTGCAGGCGGATCGTGGCGCCGGGGACTACAGCGCCCGACTGGTCCGATACGGTTCCTGCGATCTCCGCCAAACCATGCAACGGGCCGCGGCCGTGCTCGAACTGCACGTCGATCGAACCGGAGCCCTGGAAGCCGGCCCCCACGCAGCCGCGAATCTCCAAAAGTTGGAACAGATCGTCGCCCGTGTTGAATTGTCCATCCGGGCCCGCGCTTCGCACCGAGAAATACCTCATGCCTCGACTCCAGCTTGCGTCTTCGACACGAATCGCGTTACCCCAGGCATCGACCAGGTTGGCGGCGGGCGCACCCCGCAGGCTGGCAATTGTGCTGGCCGGGTCACACGAGTCCGGATTTCTCTCCCACACGCCCGCCAAGATGCTGGCAAGTTGGTCGACCTGGGCACGGAACCGCTTCTGGTAGCGTGCGGCGTACTCGGCGTACTTCTCCTGCGGCAAAGTCGGGCCGAACTCCAACTCCGCTTTGTTGGTGCCAACAAGCTCCGTCGCCGAGAACAATGCTTGGGCCGCGCGGTCCCGCTGGCTGGATTCCGCAGGCTCCGCCGATGAAATCGCCTCCGCGAGACCGATCGAATGGATCTCGTAGCGTGGCCTCATCACTTCCTGTTCGAGATAGAAAAAGACCTTCGCAAAACCTGGCTGCGTCTCCGCCAGCGCAAAAACGGCCTGGTCGACGATCTGCAGGCCCAATGCCGCCTGTACGCCTTCCCCACGGGTATTGGTCACGCGGAATCCGATGCGCGCCTCGCCGCCGGGCTTATAGACCGGGGAATCCAACGCTGTTTCGATCCTAAGTTCCTCCGCGGGCTGTACAAAAACCAGCCGGCGATCGCCAACCGGGCGGGCATCGCGGCCGAATAGGTAGGCATTGAACTCGACCGTTCCCGCCAGTTCCGGCGTGGCCACAAACGCCAGGTCCGCCCGCCCATTCACGATATCCACATCGCTTGTGGCGACGGTCTGTCCATCTTTGACGGCATCGACATAAACGCTGCCGCTCAGTGGAGTGCGCCCCCAAAGTGAGACGCGGAAATCAGGGACAGTTCTACACTGAATG
>CAZFOP010000285.1:0-5503 GCA_964520085.1 uncultured Solibacteraceae bacterium
GCGAACGGCGATAACCCCCTTAACTTCGTGTCTCAGCCCAGGGGTTCACTTCATTGCTATTCCCCAGGTTCTCGCCTATCTGGGCGTCACTTCGGGACCGGCGCCGGTGACCTACACGTTACAGGACTTGTCCGGCGCTCAGTTCCAACTCCAGGTCTCGCTTGCCTCCGCGAGCTTCGTTCAGGCACCTGACCCGAGCAGCGGCTTCGTTCCCCTCTGGCGGCAGAACACCAACCTCGCCTACTGGTATCAATACCTGCCCACCACCCAAACGCTTTACCTTGCCTACAACCAATGCGCGGAGATGCCGGGCCTGAGCTTCGCCGATTTTCTGAACCAGGTGCTTGCCTTCATCGCGCAGAACGCGGTCAGTCGCATCGTGGTGGACGTCCGCAACAACGGCGGTGGCAGCAGCAACGTGTTTCAGCCGATGCTGGACACGCTGGCCACCAACGCGGAGTTGCGCGCAAAGGTCACCGCGATCATCGGGCAGGGGACCTTTTCCTCGGGCGTCATGGCCGCAGCCGGACTGGCAGGAGAACTGGGAGTGCCGTTGATCGGCGGTCCCACCGGCGGCGCCGTGACGTCGTTCGGGAATGTGGTCGATCTTTACCTTATCAACTCCGGACTCGTCGTCTATTGCGGGACCAAATATTTCCCGGGTTATTACGGCTTCGCGGGAAACGCGCTTCTCCCCAATTGGCTCGTGCCTGTGTCCTCGGCAGACTACTTCGCGCGCCACGATCCCTACCTGCGCGCCGCCATGATCTGGCCGGAACAGTATCAGCCGCCACAGGCGGTCAGTGGGTCTCCCGCAATCGTCAGCGCGGCCAACTTCGGCGCGCCGGTTTCTCCAGGGGCGCTGGCCACTGTTTTCGGCGAATTCCCGGGCGCTTCCCCGACCCTCGCCACCTCAATGCCGCTGCCTACCCAATTGGGCGGCGTTCAGGTGACCGTGAACGGCGTGGCCTCGCCGCTGATGGGCGTGTGGCCGGGACAAATCAACTTTCAGGTTCCCGACGGGACCGCTGTCGGGACGGCACAGGTCGCCATCAGCGTGCCGGGCCAGCAGGTGGTCACCGCGACTGTGCCGGTGGTTGCCTCGGCTCCCGGCATTTTCGTGACGGACTTTTTCGACACGAATCGGCCGGGCGCCGTCCTGACTTCCGGTAATCAGGTCACCAGCACGACAGTGCGCGCGGCGCGCAACGAAGTGATCCAGATCTTCGCCACGGGCGCCGGGCCGCTGACGCAAACGGTGGCGGATGGCTCTCCTGCGCCCGTGTCGCCCCTGGCTGAGACCGTCGCAAATCCCCGCGTGTTTATTGGCGACGAAGAGGCTGCCGTCGAATTCAGCGGCCTGGCTCCGGGTTACGTTGGATTGTGGCAGATTAACGCGCGCGTGCCGGACGTTTCGACGATTACCGGCCAAGTGCCGCTCGTGGTGGTTGCACCTGGAGGTTATGCCAGCAATGCGGTGACGGTTTGGGTGGAGTAGGTGGAATCGAAAGGCACCCCTTGCTGGCAAAGGTCTTCGGCGCTCCTCATTCTGATGAGTCTGCCAAGCTGGAACGGATCACTCCTCTCAAACGCCGCTCACGGAGCGTCAGGCTGGTGTTGCCGCCAAGCGTTCAAGTGCGCCCAGAGTAGGACCGGGAAGTCGGCTCGCGTCCGGGAATCTGGCAGAACGAACCCCGAGGCAAGATCGATCACCTTACACGCCGCTCACGTCATTAGTTGCCAATCGTCTACTGACGCCCGCAGGTGTATTCCCGCCCGGATCGAGGCGCAACCGCAAGGTGGCCCACTTACCCTCCTTAGAGAGTTCGCGTCACTTTGCTCAGCGTCCGCGGGCGGTCCGGGTCAAGACCTTTTTCGACCGCCAGACACGCTGCGAACACTTGGGCGGGAACGATGTAGGGTATGGGCGTCAGCGCTTCCGGAATCCGATGCTGGAGGCGAATCACGCGACTGGCGCGGGCCTCGACTTCGCGGTTGGCGGGATCGGTAATGGCCAGGACCTCGGCGCGCATCCCCCGCAGCTTGTCCAGCGTCTGGCCGATCGAAGGCCACGTCACGCCGGACGGTGCGAAGGCGAACACCGGTAAACCGGGCTCGGCCAGCGCGATGGGGCCGTGCAGAAAATCGGCCGACGAAAACCGCTCAGCCACCACGTAGCAAGTCTCCATCAGCTTCAGCGCGAATTCGAACGCATTCGCATAATTCAGCCCGCGCCCTACCACCACCGCGCGGTTCACAAAGCGGTAGCGCGACGCCAGCTCGGCCACCTGCGCTTCCAGGCCAAGCGCGTCCTCCACCATTTCCGGCAGGCGCTCCAAGTCGGCCAGGCGGATGCGCCCGCCCAACGCGTAGGCCAGCAGGTACAGCAGAATCATCTGTCCGGTGTAGGTCTTGGTGGCGGCTACGCTCCTTTCCTTGCCGGCTCGCACCAGCCACACATGCTCCGCTAGGCGCGCCAGCGTGCTCGCCCGCTCGTTGGTGATGCCCAAGGTCAGCGCGCCACGCGCCCGCGCCCATTCGAGCACCATATTCGTATCGGTGGATTCGCCCGATTGCGATAGGGCCACCACCAGCGTGTCGCGATAATCCACCTTCGCGCGGTAGAGCGTGGCGATCGACGGCGCCGCCAGGGAAACCGGAATCCCCGCCGTGATCTCCAGCAGATACCGCCCAAACAAAGCGGCGTTGTCGGAAGTCCCGCGCGCCACCAGCACCACCAGCCGCGGGCGCTTGGCTTCCACCAGCCGCTGGAATCGCCGCGCGCCGGGAATGCCCGCTTTGATCGCGTGCGCCAGCGCAACGGGCTGCTGCCGTATCTCCTCTAACATGCGCAACATGGCTATTTCACTCTAGCGCGACTGCGGCAGGCGGAATGACCGTTACGCATGCGGACAGCGGAGCGCGCTGAGAAGAAGGGTAAGCCGTGGCGTGTCCCTCCGAATCATGGGCCGAGTGTTACCAAGAGCCCAGTACCAGCTCGCATTCAACCCCGCGGGCCAGTCTGGTATCCTCTTAAAGAGCGTACGTCCGTGTCCGCGCCTGCCAGGAGAGATCAATGAGACATACATGTTTTGCCTTTTCCATCTTGTTCCTTCTGTTCGCTATGGCGCCCGATGCGCTGTCGGCGTCGGTCACGCTCAATAGCAGCCCGTCGCGCCAGATCGGCCAGCCGTTACTGATTCCGAAGACCTCCCACCCCAACCTGGTTGAGGGCCGCGAGTTGTGGAGCCCGAATGGCCTCGCCCTGGATACCGCCGCCACACCACCCATGATCTATGTGGCCGACACGCTGAACAACCGCGTCCTGGCATGGAAGAGCGCGACCGCGTTCACCAACGGGCAGACAGCCGACCTGGTAATTGGGCAGCCGGATCAGTACACGACTACGCCGTCCGGCCCGAGCACCACCTTCACCACCGGCTTGTCATATCCCACCGGCCTGGCGGTTTATAATGGCGACCTCTACGTCGCCGACAGCGGCAACAACCGCATCCTGCGCTATAAGGCGCCCTTTACGCAGTACGCCCAAACGGGATCGTATCCCACGCCGGATTTGTACATCGGCCAACCGTCGCTGAAATCGAAAACGGCGGACTATCCCAGCGGATCGCCCACTGCCCAGGGCCTGGCTCTGTCCACCGGCTCGGGCGTGCTGCTCGCCGCCCTTGCCTTCGATAGCGGCGGAAACCTCTGGGTCACCGACTCCGGCAACCGCCGCGTGCTCGAGTTCAAAGCCGCCGATGTCGCCAGCGGAGGCGGCCTCCTCACCGCTGCCGTCGAGTTGGGGCAACTGGATTTCGTCAGCCTGCAAACCGCGCTGAATCCCGGCAACGGCAACAGCCAGTTCGTCGCCAACCAGTTTGCGGTGCCTTCCCAGTTGGCCTTCGACGCGGCCGGCAATCTCTATGTTTCCGACTCCGACTCGAACTCACCGGGCTCGCTGAGCCGCGTGCTGGTCTTCGTCCCTTCAACCACCAGCGGAGCGCCGCCCTTCACCAGCGGGCAGGCCGCCACACGCATCATGGGCGTCATCGAGGGGGTGCAGCTCCAGAACCTCACCACCACCCAGCAGCAGGCCATCATCGATGACACCCGGTTCGTCAATCCGGGCGGTATCTTTTTCCTCGCCGATAGCAGCGTGGGGGTCGTCGATACCAGCCTGAACCGCATTCTGATTTATCCGCCTTATTCCTCCTGGCCCAGTACGACCACGTCGTTTTCCCCGCAGGCGACCGCCGTGTTGGGGCAGAACGGATCGTTCCAGAATTTCGGCGCCAACGGCAACACCACTCCCACCGTGATCACACCGCCAACCAGTTCGGGCGTGTTCTGGTCCCCGGTTACCGCGGTCTTCCTGCCATCCACCAGCGAACTCTTCGTGGCGGATACGGGCAACAATCGGGTGATTGTGATGCCCACCCAGTCCGGCGCAGTGCCCTTTGCCAACGCGACGCGCGTCCTCGGGCAGGATACGTTGACGATGAATTCGCCCAACCTCATCGAAGGCCGCGAGTTTGAGTTTTATAACGGCCAGAGCGCCAATGCCGGGATCGCGCTCGATGCTTCCGGCTCCGTGCCTCATCTTTATGTCGCCGACCCGCTAAATCACCGCGTGCTCGGCTTCTACGATGCTCGCAAGTTGCAGGCCGGCGGCATTCCGCAGGGCCAGCACGCTGATATCGTGATCGGCGAACCGGATTTCAACACCGCGACGTGCAATTATCCTTCCGGCGATCCGACCAAGACCACCGCTTCCGGTCTTTGCTTCCCGAGCGGCCTGTTGGCCGATTCCACCGGCAACCTCTACGTCGCCGACACCTTTAACGGCCGTGTGGTCCGCTTTCCGTCGCCCTTTGCCAAATGGCCGAACACGCAGGTGCTGGAATCCGCCGACCTGGTGCTGGGCCAAACCAGCCTGACCGACGCTCCCATCACCGACCCCAGCGCCGTCAACATGGCCCAGCCCTATGGCCTCGCCTTTACCGGCATCAACGGTCTGATGGTGTCCGATCTCGCCGACAATCGCGTGCTCTATATTCCCTTTGCGAGCGGCCAAACCAACTTCATCGCCGGGGCCGATAATGGCAAGGCCGCCACCGCAGTTTTCGGCCAGCCGGATTTTGTGACCATCACCGCCGGTTCGGGCATCAACCAGCTCAACTCGCCACACCACATCGCCGCCGATACCAACGGCCAGGTGTACGTCGCCGACACCGGCAACAGCCGCATGCAGATTTTCGCCGATCCCCACAACCCGCTCACCACGTCGACCAACGCGGACGCCATCCTCAGTTTGCCCGGCCTGAGCAACCCGCAAGCCATTTTCGTCAACCAGTCCACCGGCGAGATCTGGGTTTCCAGCGTCACCAACGGCATCCCTAGCGCTACACGCTATCCCAAGTACGACGCGCTGGAACTGAATCCCGCGTCCACAGGCGCCGTGGGCGTTGCCGGGGAAGCGCTCGCGCTGGTGCAGGACCAG
>CAZFOP010000286.1:0-5502 GCA_964520085.1 uncultured Solibacteraceae bacterium
GAACCGCCAGCCCCAGCAGGCCCAGCATGACCAAGAACTTGACCGGGGTGCCCTGATCAACACGAAGTTGCAACTCGGTCTCCGCCGTGAGCCGCCGATCCTTGTTCGCCTGCGTATGCAGCTTCTGTAGCCCATCCGAGATTGCCTGGACGTCCGTACGCGCCTGTTCGATATTGACGTCCGGCTTCAGCCGGCCTTTGACGAGGAGCCAGCCGGTCTCGCGGTCGTCGAGCTCGTTTTTCGGCGCCATCCGCGGCGACATGGCGAGCGGAACGAACACGGTTGGCCGGAACACGACGTCGAGGCCCGTGAAATGCTTGGGTGCCACGCCGATCACGGTGAATTCGATCCCGTTCAGCCGGATTCTCGATCCGAGAACCGACGGGCTGGCGTTATACTGGCTCACCCAGAAATCGTAGCCGAGCACCACCACGGCATCGCGTCCCTGGACCCGATCCTCATCGGGACGGAAGTCGCGGCCCAGCGCCGGCCGAACGCCCAACACGCGGAAGAAGTTGCCCGAAACGAAATAGCCGAATTTCATCCGCGGCAAAGAGCGGGCGTCGGGGCTGAAACCGAACTTCGCGTAGGAAGCAGCCACCAGGCCGTCGAAGCTGCGGTTGTGGTCCCGCAGGTCGACGTAATCCAGATAGGAAATTGCCGTGTTGCTGCCGAACGGCGCCGACTTTGCGGTGTTAATCGCGACCACGCGATCGGGATCGGCGACCGGCAGCGGCCTCAGCAGCATAAAATCGGCCATATTGAACATTGCCGATGTTGCGCCAATGCCGATTGCCATGGAACAGATGGCCACGGCGGTGAAGCCGGGGTCCTTGCGCAATACGCGGAAAGCGTGCTTAAGAGACGTCAGCATGGCGGGCCTCCCCCGGTTAGAGGAGATAGCAGTTCCGCTGCCATTCCGCCGGATAGTCCGGCTCCGCTTTGGTTTCAGAGCTGAAACTCCGATCTGTAACGATGCTGTAATAATTCGCCATGCTGACATGCACGATTCTGGTATCCGAGTGACCGCAAACGGACAGTAGAGGCTCGGGACTCCACGATTCATCACCCGTTGCCGACACGGTTGCGCGGCGCTTGGGCCAGCATATCGGCAACAACGTCGCCAGGCGTTTCAGCGGGGAGGTCCGCTGTGCTCCCGATGCCATTGCGTAAAAGCGGCGGCTTCGGGTTTGCCGAAGTAGCGCTCCAGAATGGGCGCGGGAGCGGAGCGGAGATCCACCATGATGAGCGCGTCCAGCACGTGGGAGAATCCGCGGTCCACATTGAAGTCCAGCAGCTTGCCGCCAGTCTTCAGGTACTGCCGCAGCAGGATTGGCACTCCTTTGCCGTCCCGTTCCAGATCGGCCACCAGGCCGGAGAGTTGTTCCAGGTTGGCCGGAACGTGGCTCACGACGCCGGTGCGGCGAAACTGCCGCTGGGGGAATCTGTAGGGGCTGCGTGGCAATACCATGCCCGCCATTTCTCCTGCACGATGCGCCTCCAGGAAGCGGACCATCAGGTGACGCGAGACGGCGTGATATTGATTACTGATGCTGACGCCGCCGAAGAGCACGGCGCATTCCGGCCGCGAAGCCACGTAGCGCGCAATCCCCTTCCACAACAACAGCAGTGGAGCAAATTGTTTTTGGTACTCGGGGCGTACGAAAGAACGGCCGAGTTCGATGGCGGGGCCGATGCGGTCGAATAGGTCGTTGCGGAAGCGGAACAACGTGCTGGTGTAAAGGCCGCCCATGCCGTGGACGGGTAGAATGTCGGGAGTGGCGCCGAGACGATACGCGCCCGCCACTTGTCGGTCGCCCACGTGCCACAGCACCAGGTGCCGGTAGTAGCGATCGAACCGGTCGAGGTCGACCGCGCGTCCGGTGCCCTCCCCAACCTGGCGGAATGCGATCTCGCGCGAGCGGCCGATTTCGGCGACCACGGCGGGGAACTCGGCTTCGCTCGCCAGATACACCGCGAATTCGCCGTTATCGCAGAGCCTGCTCTGGGGCGGCAGGGCGGCGATTTCCGCGGCCACATCGTCGGTGGCGGGGGCAGGTGCGACAGGTGCGCGGCGCTTTGGCGGCAGCAGCGGCAGGCGGAACCTGGAGACGGACGTTGGCGCTGCGTCGTCCAACAGGTACGTCCGGCAGCGCAGGTATTCGATGGCTTCCCGCGCGGTAGAGAACGACTGGAGCGTGGCTGGCGGCACGGCACGGCCGATGCGAATGTGGACGTGGCGGCCGCGCTTGTTCAGCAGTTCGCGCGGAAGATTGACGGTGCGCAACCCAGGGTGGAGCATGCCGGCGAGCTGAAACCCGACGCTGTTGGCTCCTTCAAAGAAGATGGGAACCGCAGCCGCACCAGCCGTTAGCGCGATGCGCGCCGCCGCGGGATTCCAATCGGGGTCGGCCAGCGTGCCGCTTTTCCAATCGAAGTGGGCCACTTCGCCGGCCGGGAATACCACTAACGCGCCTCCGGAGCGCAGCCACGCGGAGGCTTCCCGCAGCGCATGCGCATTTTCTCCGACCGCTTGTTTGGCGCCGAACGGATTCACGAAGATGCACCACGGGCGCAGCTCCTCGACACCGGACAGCAACGAGTTGGCGAGGATGCGGACGTCCGGCCGCACCGCCGGCAACGCGTTGGCCAGAATGGCCGCATCGAGCAGGCCGAAGGGATGGTTCGCCACCACCAGCAGGGGGCCGGAGCGCGGAATCCGCTCGATTTCCTCGGGCCCTGCTTCCCACGTAATGCCCAGTGCGTGCAACAGGCGGCTGGCTGGGTTTCCGCCGTCGGCCATGCCGCGCATGGTTTCCAGGGTTTGCCGCAGCCGGTCCATGGCGAGGAGCCGCTCGATGGCCGGTTCCACCGGATCGAGAATGCGGCGCAAGGGCTGCTCGAAAAGGCCGGAGAAGGAAGGCAGGTCGTTGCTGTTGTGGATGCGCATACTTTGGCGCTACGCTTCAGGCTGCATCTCCAGCGTGACGCCGCTCGGTTTCAAGCGAATAAACATCCGGTGAATAGTCGTTACAGAGCCGGTTTTCCGAAAGGCTCGGCAGGCCACACGCGTTGGCGCCACAACGTGCCAAGCGAAGCTATCCGCTTCCGGCGCAGGACCGATACCACGGAGATCGTCGCGAGCCCCGCCAGTAGCGTGATCGCGCTCGAAGGCTCGGGAGCCGAGTCCTCGCTTGCGAGGGTCCCCGACGATGCGTCGGCGTACGTGTAGGGCGGGGACGATCCACCATAGGCTGTCTGGTAGGCGAGTGGCTCCGTGCCTGTGTACAGTTCAATCGTCGGCGACGAGGTCGAACCCGTAAAGAGCTGCGGGCCGGGTCCGACTTCGCCGGATCCTAGATCGGTGCCTTCCAGAACCAAGCTTTCGTGTTCGTCGCCGGTAGGGGAGAATTCTATGTTGAATCCGCCGCTGGTCGAGGCGAAGAAGATGAGTGCGGATGCCGAGGAATAGACTTCGACGCCATCCAGGCTGTAGTCGACGTTCGTGAAATCGCCGGGATCCACCCAAAATAGATCCGGCTCCACGAGGACGGTATTGGGTGTCTGTTCGATGTCCAACGTAAGTACGAAAGTCTCTCCAGGGGCGCTGAGCGGAGTAACGGGGGCGGAATCGTCAAAAGTCCCCGTCGCCGTGAGCTGCAAAGTAGTTGCGCTCAAGGCGGTTGCAGCGAAAAGCCCCACCAACAAACGTGCGGCGCATGTCGTAACCACCAGTTAAATCCTCCAATGCGTTTTCAGACCTTCATGGACGGGTTGTCGCGCGCGGGGTGAGGACGGACAGAAGGCACCGCGCTGGCAGGCTCCGCTCGGCTATCGGTTCCACCGAATCGAGATTGCGGCGGAGGGGCTCCCACATCGCGGCAATTCTTCAGGCTGTTCGTTCAGCATGACGCAGCCCGGTTTCAAAACGATAAACATCGGATGAAGATTCTCGACCGGACCGCCACCCGTCACGGATCGAGAGGCGGCGGGAATCCGCAACGACGCGCTGCGCAATTCTCGTTGCAACCGGGCAACACAATTTTTTGGGGACTGTAACGAAACCGAATCGGCCTGCATGATATTCAGGGGAACGGGGAGTTCATGCGACGAATCGCAATCGCCGTTCTGCTGTTGGGATGCGTGGCGTCCGCGGGCCAAATCGAGGGGGCGGCGGAGCCGCACGTCATCGTGATCGGGGTGGATGGGCTCAGCATCGACGGTGTGGTCACGGCTGGTGGACCCGCGCTGCGTGAGCTGATGGCCCGCGGTGCGTGGAGCCTGGAGGCCCGCGGCGTGATGCCCACGCTGAGCAGTCCCAACTGGATGTCGATGATTACCGCGTCCGGCCCCGAGCAGCACGGCATCACCTCCAACGGCTACCTGAAGCGGATGCAGGAAATCGAGCCCGCCTGCCGCGATGCGGCCGGCGGCTTTCCGAACATCTTCGGCGCCTTGCGCGCGCAGCGGCCATCCAGCCGCATCGCCATATTTCACGACTGGCCTGGCTTCGCCAACCTGGTGGAGCGCGGCGTGCCGGACGTGATGCAGCACCAGAGCGGGCCGCAGCGGACCACGCAGGCGGCGATGGAATACTGGATGCGCTATCGCCCGGAGCTGCTCTTCATCCACGTGGATAATGTGGATCACGCCGGGCATCACTCGGGTTGGTCGAGCCGCGAGTATTATCAGGCGGTCGAACTAGCCGACCGGCAGATCGGCGCAGTTGTCGACACGCTGCGCGAGGCCGACGCGCTCGAGTCCACCTTTGTTTTGGTGACGTCGGATCACGGCGGCAAAGGGCACCACCATGGCAAGAACTCGCTCGCCGAGATTCAGATCCCGTGGATACTGGCCGGGCCTGGCGTTTCACCGGGGCGAATCGCCGCCTCGGTGTTCACCTACGACACGGGCGCCACGCTCGCCTGGATCTTCGAGTTGCAGCCGCCGTCGTGCTGGATTGGAAGGCCCGTGCTGGCTGCGTTTCAACCCGCCGCAGTTGCCATACGGACGGCTCAGACGACGGGGAACTCCGGCTGCCTGGCCGCCAGAGTGCAGCCGGCGCCGGCCGCGATCGCCAAGGCCGCGGCGTCCCTCGACACGCTGCACGCGGGAGTGGGCGAGAGCCAGTGATGAGGCGCACCATCGAATTCATCTACATCGATGCCGGCGGCGGGCACCGTGCCGCCGCCAACGCGTTGGCCGAAGTGATCGCCAGCCAGGGCCGGCCGTGGGACATCCGCACGCACTCGGTGCAGGACCTGTTCCGTTCGATCGACGTCATCCGCAAATCGACTGGCATCGATTTCCAGGACGTCTACAACATCATGCTGCGGCGCGGCTGGACGCTCGGCACGGCGCAACTGGTGCCGGTGATGCACGCCGCCATCCGGCTGTTTCACTCGGCGGAGGTGCGCGTGCTGGAGCGGCATTGGGCCGCATCGCAGCCGGACATGGTGGTGTCGCTGATCCCGCATTACAACCGCGCGTTCAAGCAGGCGC
>CAZFOP010000287.1:0-5494 GCA_964520085.1 uncultured Solibacteraceae bacterium
GGCAGCCCGACGCCGGATCCCAGCCCAACCTGGGCGAGCCGCATCGGATGAAGCCCTGCACGTCTTTCGGGCTATGTCCGGTGCGGTTTTTCTTTGTACACCCGAAATTCCGGTCGTGGGAGCAACCAATTGCACATTTTCGTCCCCGCCTGGTCAGCCTACAGAAACGCCATGGTCTTGACGCCAGAGATGTCGAAGGGTCTACGGCAGCGGGGGTTCTTGCAACCGACCTTGTTGTCGACCAGCACCATGTAGCTCTGCGCTTTGGCGAATTTGGCGCGGTCGCGTTCGTCGCCTCCAGGCGGGAGGCGGTCCTTCTTCTTACGCACCACCCAATGCAGGTCGTAGGATTCCGCACCGCGGCAGTAAGGACAATTCAAGGTCGCAGGCTTGGTGGCCTGGCTTTCTGTGTAGTAAGCTCGCTCGTCCATTAGCGCTCCCCGGGTGTGAGCGGCACGGCCGCCGGCGCCCTCATAATTGTGGCCTGTGAATGTACGTGTGCCCGTGCAGGCGGTATTTCAGGTCGCGCAGAAAATCGTACACGTGGTTGCGGAGGTTGCACTCGTTCAATGGCGGGGAGCCGAGTGTGCGGGTCGAGTTCTCCACCCACAGCCGCTTGTCACCGGCCTTGCCGGTATCGACATCGACAATGGTTCCCGAGCCGCAGGATTCGCCGTTGAGCACCTGGAACGCGCCCGGCGGCATAGCTTCCGGTCCCCAATCCTTCAGAAACTCCTCGAAAGGATAAGCCGGGCAGGGCTGCGCGGCAGTGCATCCCCACAAAGCATAGGCTTGCTGGTATTGGCGGGCGGTAAGAAGGTCGAAAAAAGTCCGCGTCTGGCGCTCGGCGGCATTAGGGATAAAGAAAAAGTTGACCAGCGCGCCAATCAACGCCACAACCACCACCGTCAGCAGCGTGAGCAGCACCACCTTGATCCGCTTGGCGCGGCGTTCATCGCCGACGCCGTACTGGTCGAGATAGCCGCCCATTTCCGTTTCCGTACCTGTCTTACTTGCCCACGGGCGCCGCAGTCACCGGGTGAGCCTTGTTGTAGGCCGCGGTTGCTTCTGCAGTGATATCGAGGACAGGCTTGAAGTAGACAACGGCCTGCTGCTCGACCACCAGGTCGATACCCTTATCTTCGGCGAGTTTCTTGACGATGTCGACCATGCGCTGGCTGGCTTTGGTCAGGATGTCCTGGCGATCGGCCTGCACGTCGGCCTGCAAGTCGTCCTGCATGCGCTGGGCTTCCTTTTGCAGACGCTTTCCTTCCGCCTGCAGTTCGGCTTCGGCCTGCGGCGTGAGTTGGCCTGCGCCACCCTGCAGCCGTTGCGAGATCTGCGCGATTTGTTCCTGCGCCTGGCGCAGCCTGTCGGCGCGCGGTTTGTAACGCGCTTCCATTTCTGCGCTGGCTTTCTGAATCTCAGCCGTATCGAAGACGGCCTTCTGCAGGCTGATGGCTGCAATTTTGGGCTGCGCAAATGAGAGCGGAGCGAGGGTCAAAAAGGCCGCGAAGGCCGCAACCGGCCCCAGGCCCATCCGAAGTGACATGAAAAAAACTCCTGAAATGGCGTTTAGAAGTATTAGGGTAGCACACCATGGGACACGAACCTCGCGCTACTGGCGGGCATGTTTGCCGGGCTCCAGGGCGAGCGCCTTTTGGATCACACTATCGCGATTGCCATTTTCCCACTGTGTATGAATCTCGGTATCGGCGAGGCCGGCCACGCGCCCTAGCAGCACAAAAGGCGGCAGCGCGTAGCGCAGTGTGGTCCAGCGGGCCATCTCCTTGAGCGAATCCATGCCGCGCTGGCGAATCAGGTCGAGCGCGCCTGGGTTGGGCGAATCGGTGAGCAGCACCAGCGCGCGGGCGGCCTGGACGCGGTCTTCCAGGACGATCGAATGCAGCATCTCGACCAGCCAGGTGGGCGCGATGCGTATGTCGCGGTCCGGCTGCTTGCCGGCATAGACGGCGATGGCCGCCAGGGCGCGCATTGCATTGGCGCGGACGGCGGAGTCCGGGTCGCCGATAGCGTATTGCAACTCGCCAGCGGCCTGCTGCTTGTCGGCTCCGTAGCCGACGATGGCGGCCGCCACGGCGCGCTGGCCGGCGTCGGCGGAGTTGCGCAATACGTCGCGCAGCCAATCGAAGTGGTCCGCCGCGAAGGCAAGAAAACGGGGCTGGAACGCGCGCGCCTCCGGGTCGTCCATCATCGAATAGCCCGCCGTGAAATCTTCGGTGGTGTTACCGCGCGCCGCCGCGCGCCCGACCGCGGAGAGGAAACTCGCGTAGGTGTCGAGGATTTCCCGCGGCAGCACGGCAGTGCCTGCGGGCGGAGAGTGAAATGCCGGGTGGGGCGCGCCTTTTTCCTCAATGCCGATGAACAGGTTCACCGACGTGCCTTCGCAGCACAGCGCCTCGACGCGCACCAGTACGACACCGGGAATCTTGTCGATCTGGTCCTCGATATCCCCTTTGGATGCGGCGAGCGTGCCGCCTTTTCTGAGGCCGGTGACTGTCTGGATCTTCTCGGCGGTAACCTTGTGCAGTCCGTAGTAGTCGATGTCGCTAATCCGTGGCGCCTGTGCGGCAGCGGCACACGCCAAGCCCAGCAACGCAATCGGTTTTCTCACGAGAGACGAGACGCGCGGCAAATCGGGAAGACAGGTGCAATTCGGGGACCGTTCGGGCGAAGCTGGAGGGAGCCGGCTGGCCGGCAACGTCCAGAACCGACCCGAAAACCGGGAGTCTCACTTTGCCGGCGAAGGTGGGGCAGGCGCTTTCGCCTGCCAACTCTTGCCTCACTTCCTCGGGTTCAACGCGCCGGGCCGGCCTCCGTCGTAGCCGAGGATCTGGCCTGAGTGGCGGGCTCGTAATAATCGCCAAGTAATTGCCCAAAGACGAAAAGCGCATTGTCTATCCGCTTGAGTTCGCGAATGTTCTCTAATTTCATCGTCCGATCAATACCCATTGCTTCCGCGATCTGCGCGAAGTAATTACAGTAGGCCGCGTAGGTGTCCCAGGTCTTCTCGTCCTTTAGTCCGGTATGCAGCGACCAAGCTCGAAACACGTTTTGGTCGGCGATAGGGTAAGTATGGGGCTTGGCGATGTGCAGAAGAAACGCTTTCCAGACAATCCCGCTCTCGAACGCTTGATCCGCCGCGGGCCGCATGCCGCTTTCCGGAGCCTGGTCGTGCCGAAACTGATTGATGAGGCCAAGACAAGCCAGGACTTTCTCCACTTTTTGATTTGACTTCCCCTCGTTCGGACCGGAGAGCACCAGGTGTGTCAGGTGACGCGGGTCCTTCCATCGGAGAAGTCTACGGACGTTCTCCTCAGTCAAGTCATTTGCAATATTCAGCTCTGCGAAGTAGTCAATCCGTTCTTCGGAGCCCAACACCTTGACATCGTCGACCCCGTAGCACTTATCCCAGAACTCGACAAACGGGCGCGCATTCTGCAGATCGAATCGAGCCACATCGGGTGAAGATATCGTGTACACCCGCCCTACTTCTTCAAATCCAGCACTTCGTTGAGCGAGCCCTGCCGGTAGCCTTCCAGGTCCAGGGTGACGTAGCGGAAGCCGAGCGATTTGAAGATTTCGGTAAAGTGGGCGGCCATCTCGAGCGTCAGAGCTTTCGGCATTTCCTCGCGCGCGATTTCAATGCGCACCACGTCTCCATGGTAGCGGACTCGGAATTGGCGGAAGCCGAGCGCTTTGATCCGCTCTTCGCCGGTCTCGATGGTCTTGACCGTCTCGATCGTCACCGGCGTGCCGTAGGGAATTCGCGAGCTGAGGCACGCCGATGCCGGCCGGTCCCACGTCGGCAGGCCGGCCAGGCGCGAGAGTTCGCGGATCTCGGCCTTGGAAAGGCCCGCATCGGCGAGCGGCGCCTCCACGCGGTGCTGGGTGGCTGCGGATTGGCCGGGGCGGTAATCGCCGAGGTCGTCCACGTTCACGCCGTAGACGATGTGGGCGAAGCCGCGTTGGCGGCCGACCTGTTTGAGGCGCGCGAATAGCTCGTCCTTGCAGTGGAAACAGCGGTCGGGATTGTTTGCGGCGTAATCCGGATTCGAGAATTCGAGAGTCTTGATGTATTCGTGGGCGATGCCGAATTGCGCGGCGAAGGCTTCGGCGTCGCGCTTGTGCGATGCGGGAATGGAAGCGGAATCGGCCGTAATGGCGAGCGCTCCGGCGCCGACCGCGCGGTGCGCCGCCCAGGCCAGGTAGGCCGAATCGGTACCGCCGGAAAATGCCACCAGGATGCGGCCCATGCTGCGCAAATTCGCCAAGAGGTGCGCTTCCTTTTCGCGAAGGCGGGCCGGGCTCGTTACTTCCACCGGGGCGGGCATGGCGTTTAGTGGCGGTTGGCAGGTCGGGGACCTGCCCCACTTCTTTAGTCTACTGGACGGGGAGCGACTCCTGGGTCGGGCCGTTGCCGTTCTCCGTATCGGGGATCACACTCGCGGCGGCCACCTTGTCGCCTTCCTCGAGGCTCACCAGGCGCACGCCCTGCGTCGAGCGGCCCACCTGGCGGATGGTGGAGGACTCGATGCGAATGATCTTGCCGTTCTGGCTGACGATCATCAAATCGGAATCTTCGTTCACCGACAGAACGGCGACCACCTTGCCGGTCTTGTTGGTGGTCTTCATGTTGATGACGCCCTTACCGCCGCGCGCGGTCAGCCGGTAATCGTGCAACTTGGTGCGTTTGCCGAATCCGTTTTCGGCGATCGAGAGAATCAGGCCGTCCTCTTCGACGACTTCCATCCCCACCAGGAAATCGCCCTCGGCCAGAGCCATCGCGCGCACGCCGCGGGCCTGACGGCCCATGCCGCGCACCTGGCTTTCGGCAAAGCGAATGGCCTGTCCCTGGTGCGAGCCGAGGAAAATGTAATTGCCCCCGTTGGTGATCTTGGCGCCAATCAGCTCATCGCCATCATCGAGCGAGACGGCGATGATGCCGCGCGACATGGGATTGTCGAACTCGGTCAGCCCGGATTTCTTGATTACGCCGTGGCGCGTCACCATGACGATGAACTGGTCGGGCACGAAGTCCGCCACGGCCAGAAACGCCTTCACGGTTTCATCGGGCTGCAGGTTGATGAGATTCGATATGTGCTTGCCCTTGCCGGTGGTTGTGGCATCTGGAATTTCGTAGGCCTTCAGCCAATACACACGCCCGCGCGTGGTAAAGATCAGCAGGTAAGCGTGGGTGGAGGCGATGATGAGGTGTTCGACGAAGTCTTCCGTGCGCGTCCCCATCCCGATGCGCCCTTTGCCACCGCGCGTCTGCCGGCGGTAAGTATCGACCGACGTGCGCTTCATATAGCCGCCGCGCGTCACTGTCACGGCCGTGTCTTCCACGGCCACCAGGTCCTCCAGGCGGATTTCGCCGGCGTCGTCGATGATCTGGGTGCGGCGCTCGTCGCCGTACTCCTTTTGAACTTCCTTCAACTCCTTGACGATCAGATCGCGCAGCACTTTGTCG
>CAZFOP010000288.1:0-5486 GCA_964520085.1 uncultured Solibacteraceae bacterium
ATTCCATAGGTTTGGCTAAAGCAGGTCGCATCCTTTCGTAAATGCCCAGGCGGCGAGGAAAAACAGGATTGTCACAAGAACGAAGATCACGTCCAGCATGGTTCACCTATTCCACATGAATCAGCGCGACGTTGTGTCCGTCGCGCGCCAGGTCGCGCGCCAGGCTTTCTTCCCGTGTGCGCCAAAAACGTTGCCGCGTGCCCACCAGGATCGTCGAATCGTGGTGCAGCGCGTACTCGAAACCTTCCACCCAACCATGTGCCATCACGACTTCCGGCTCAACCGGAAACGGGCACCGCGATGCCAGGTCTACCAATTGTTCGACCAGGTGCGCATGTTCCGCGGCCGGACAGCCGAATGACGCGGCATACGGCACCGAATGCACCGCCAGCAGCCGCACGCGCACATTCAGGCCCGCTGCCAGCACCGCGGCCCGCCGCAGCACCGCGTCCGCCAAAGCCCATTCCGTGTATGGCACGACGATCTCCAATCCGCGTTCGCCCGCCGCCGCGTCGAGCGTTTCCGGATCGATATGCAGCCCGCCCTGCGTCCGCATGTGCGCCTCCACACAGAAAGGGTAGTGGGCTCGGCATAAGGAAGTCGTAAAGAAAAAATCAGTATTGAGTTAACGCGGGCAAGCCAGCGACCTTGCTGAAGAAGTTAGCCTGCACCGTATCCGCAAAACATTTCACAGCGTCTCTCCCCTACGCGCGGACAGGACCGAAGCGACGTTAGAAACATGCCCGCCGTTTTCCCCAGCCAGCACCGCCGTTTCATGAGTCCCCTGTCGTGCATAATTGAAATTGCGTCTCCCATGAATCATCACGATAAGAGCGCGGACCCGCCACCCACCGACAGCGGGACGCTCGACCCTTCTGATTGGCCGGGCTTTCGCACCCAGGCACACCGGATGCTGGACGATATTCTCGATTACGTCGAGCACATCCGCGAACGTCCGGTCTGGCAGCCGATTCCGGACCAGGCACGGCAGCGTTTCCGTGGCGATCTTCCCGCGGCCCCATCCGATCTTGCCGCCGTACATGACGAGTTCCTGCGCTACATCCTGCCCTACAGTACCGGCAATGTGCACCCCGGTTTCATGGGCTGGGTGCATGGCGGCGGCACGCCCGTGGGCATGTTGGCGGAGATGCTCGCGGCCGGGCTGAATGCCAACCTGGGCGGCCGCGATCACGTTCCGGTCGAGGTCGAGCGGCAAATGGTGCGCTGGATGCGGCGCATCTTCGGCTTTCCGGAAAGCGCAACTGGACTGTTCGTCACTGGAACTTCGATGGCCAACCTGATCGGCGTCCTGGTAGCGCGCGACGCCGAGCTTGGATTCGAGGTGCGGAACACCGGCGTCGCGGCGCGTTCGAAGCGGCTGGCCGCCTACGCTTCGACGACCGCCCATAGCTGCATCGGGAAGGCCATGGACATCGCCGGCATCGGCAGCGATGCGCTGCGCTTGATTCCGGCCGACACGCGCCAGCGGATCGATCTCGATGCCCTGCAGGAAGCCATCGACGCGGATCGCCGCGCGGGCTTTACTCCGTTCCTGGTGGTGGGAACCGCCGGCACGGTGGACACCGGCGCGATTGACCCGCTCGACGCCCTTGCCGGCATCTGCCGCCGGGAGCGGCTTTGGTTCCACATCGATGGGGCCTGCGGCGCGCTGGCGATGCTGGCGCCGGATCTGGCGCCGCGGCTCAAGGGCATCGAGTGTGCCGACTCGCTGGCTTTCGATTTTCATAAATGGGGCCAAGCCCCTTACGACGCCGGATTCATACTGGTGCGCGATGGCGTCCTGCATCGCAACACGTTTGCCACTTCACCTCCCTATTTGCGAAGGGAATTGCGCGGGCTGGCCGCCGGCTCGCCCTGGTTTTGCGATTACGGGCCGGATCTTTCGCGTGGCTTCCGGGCGCTGAAGACGTGGTTCCTGTTCAAAGTGTATGGCACCGGGGCGCTGGGAGCCGCGATTTCCCGCACTTGCGCGCTGGCCCGTTACCTGGAAAGCCGCATCGCCGAAACGCCGGAACTGGAACTGCTGGCTCCGGTGGAACTCAATGTGGTTTGCTTCCGCTATCGCGCGGAGAATGCCCAGCGCCTGAATCCGCGAATCGTCATCGAACTGCAGGAGTCCGGCGTGGTAGCACCGTCCACCACCGTTATCGACGGGCGTCTGGCCATCCGCGCCGCCATCGTCAATCACCGCACCGGCCGCACGGACATCGATCACCTGATCGAAAAGACGGTGACCCTGGGACGCGCCATCGAAGCCAGCACAGCCCGCAGCGGCGTGCTCGGCCGGCAAGCGGGCGCCGATTGGCCGCCGCAGCGAGCGCGGGAAGCCGCCCTGCGCGTTCTCGAAGCCCGCATCGCATCGTCCCCCGATGCGGTGGATCTGCGATTCGATCTCGCCTGTCTGCTCACCGAAATGGGCCGGACTCTCGAAGCCCGCAACGCATATCTCGATCTGCTCGGGCGCGAGCCCGCGCACCGGCTGGCATTGAACAACTTGGGCACGCTGCTCTATGCCACGGGGTATCGTACCGCCGCACGCACGGCTTACGCGGAGGCCGTGGCGCGCCACGCGCAAGATCCCATGAGCCGCGTGAACCTGGGCAATGTGCTCTACGAAGGCGGCGAATTTGCGGCCGCGCGGGAGCACTTTGAAGCCGCCCTCCGCGTCGACCCGAGCCATGCGGAGGCGCATCGGGGCCTGGCCTATGTGCTAGCCGAACTCGGCGACGAGGAGGGTGCGCAATGCCACCGGCGCATGGGTTTCGAGAATCGCCCTGTGCTTGCCTTGCCGTATCGCGGCGATGCTCCGCCGGTCTCGTTGCTGTTGCTGGTTTCCTCGCTGGGCGGCAACATTCCGACCCGCAATCTCCTGGACGATCGCGTTTTTCAGACCTTTGTGGTGGTGCCCGAGTTCTACGATTCCCGCGTGCCGCTGCCGCCGCATCAGGTCGTCTTCAATTCGATCGGCGACGCCGACTTGGCCGCATCCTCTCTCGCCGCCGCGCAGACCGTGTTGGCTCTCACCAAAGCGCCTGTGATCAATCTGCCGTCGGCCGTGTTGGCGACCGGGCGCGCCGATCATGCGCAGCTCACGCGCATACCGGGCGTGGTAATCCCTGCCACCGTCACTCTGCCGCGAGAACTTCTCGGCGCTCCCGACGCCGCATCCACGCTGGCCCGCCACGGCTTCCATTTCCCGCTGCTGCTGCGCACTCCCGGCTTTCACACCGGCCGCCATTTTCTCCGCGTGGAAAGCCCGGAAGCACTGGCCGGAGCGGTGGCGGAGTTGCCCGGCAAGGAATTGACCGCGATCGAATTCCTGGACGCCCGCAGCGCCGATGGGAAGGTGCGCAAGTACCGTGTGATGATGATCGGCGGAAATCTTTACCCGCTGCATGTGGCGATTTCCAGCCACTGGAAGGTTCACTATTTCACCGCCGAAATGGCCGACCGGCCGGACCATCGCGCCGAGGACGCCGAGTTTCTGGAAGACATGCCGGGTGTGCTCGGCTCGCGCGCCATGGAGGCGCTCGCCCAAATTCAAACCACGCTCGCCCTCGACTACGCCGGCATCGATTTCGGCTTGAGCGAAACCGGCGATCTATTGCTCTTCGAAGCCAACGCCACCATGGTGGTGAATCCGCCCGAGCCCGACGAGCGTTGGGCATACCGCCGCCCCGCTGTCGAACGGGTCTTCACCGCCGTGCGCAGGATGCTGACCGCTGATCTCGCGGACGAGAAGAGGACTTGAATCGGGTTTAGAGCCTGGTTCCGTCGGCCGCTCGACTCCGGAGCGTGGCGCGGCAGCCCAGCCCACGGAGCCGTGGTCGGGGCATTTTCTTGCGCCATGGAAGTGAATCGCATTGTGCCTGACCCATCGACCGCCTGAAAAGGTCCTATACAGCAATTGCATCGGCGACTGTCTTGTCGCATCATGGGCTATGCCGCGCCGCCCCGTCCCCGTCAAGATCCAATCGCGGGATCTCGCCCGCATCGAAGAACTCCTCCGCGCCGGCGTCCAGCAGGTACGCGTTGTCTTGCGCGCTCTGGCGCTTCGGCAACTCGCCAATGGCTCAGCCGCTTCTCAAGTGGCGCAGTCGCTGCCCCTTTCCGCCAAGGCCGTTCGCCAGATCGCACACCGCTACAACGCCGGCGGCCTGGACCGTGCGCTCCATGACCGCGAGCGGCCCGGCGTCAAACCAATCCTGGACGGCACCCAGAAGCAGCGTGTGATCGTCATGGTCAGCGGCAACCCACCGGAAGGAAAGCCCCGTTGGACCGTGCGCCTGGTCGCCGAAGAGGCCGTCAGGCGCAATCTCGTGCCTCGCGCAGGCCGGGAGACAATCCGTCTGCTGCTGCAACAACTCAATCTGAAGCCGTGGCGAAAACGAAGCGCGCCGCGCGGGCGAACCGGAGAAGTAAAGCCGCGATGACTCTCGGCTCAGTGGCCGGGACGGCCCGCGCCGCGACTGAGCCGCACAGCCTCTTCGGCCAGCACCAGCGCGCCCAGCACGCCGGCGCGGTCGCCTAACTCCGGGAGCACGACGAAGCGCTCCATCTCATCGACGATCTCAGCCGCGTCAACTCCGTTCTCACCATCGGCAGCAGGCACGGCTGGTGCAACACGCCGCCGCCGATTACGATGCGTCGCGGCGAAAGCGTACACACCAGGTTGTGCAGCCCGGCTGCCAGGTACTCGGCTTCGAGCGGCCAGGCCGGGTGTGCGTCCCCCAACTCGCGCGGCGCCATGCTCCAGCGCGCGCGCAGCGCGGGCCCGCTGGCCAAGCCCTCCAAGCAATCGCCGTGGAACGGGCAGGCGCCGGCGAAAGGATCGCGCTCCCGGTCGTGCGGAATCCGCAGGTGGCCCATTTCCGGATGCAGCAGCCCATGCACCAGCTTTCCATTCACCATCGCTCCGCCGCCAATGCCCGTGCCCACCGTGAGGTAAAGGAAATCGGCGAGGCCGCGCGCGACGCCCCAGCGCGCTTCCCCCAACGCCGCCCCATTCACGTCCGTATCGAAACCCACCGGCACGCCCAGGCCCCGGCCAATCGTGCCCGCCAGGTCGGTGCCGCGCCAGCCCAGCTTGGGAGTGCAGGTGATGTGGCCGAACGTCGGCGAACCCGGGTGCGGATCGACCGGCCCGAACGAGGCAATTCCCACGGCCTCCAATTCGCCGCCCTCCTCGCGCCGGAAAAACTCGACCACCGCCTCCATCGTCTCCACCGGAGAGGTGGTCGGAATCTGCGTGGTGACGAGGTCAGTGGGCGACGCGCCAACGCCGCAGACGAACTTGCTGCCCCCAGCTTCCACTGCGCCTAACACGTGTTCGATTCGCTCCTGGGCATGTCCCGTGTCCCGCTGTGGCGATGATAGCACCGCCGGTGGGCACGGGCTGCGGAGAACATCAGGGCGGCGTCGCGGACCGTGCGCGCGAGCGGGCCTGCCTGATCGAGCGAGGAAGC
>CAZFOP010000289.1:0-5451 GCA_964520085.1 uncultured Solibacteraceae bacterium
TCGAGAGGAGACAAGGAACCGGTTCCTGGCAGCCCCGGCGCGCAAGCGCCGGCAACTACGTTTGAATAGCCTGCTTCAGTTTCGTCAGTCCTCACGAAACTGAGTACGATTAGTCGGCTAAATTGACCTGAACTCCAGTCATCTTCGATGACCGCCCCGTGACGCCGAGCGCCTCCGCCCGGAGCCACGCCCGAAGGAAACGGTCTTTCCTTCGAATCGAATGTTCCCGTAACGCCCAGCGAACGCGCGGCACGTCGATAGCGAGAGCCCGAGCCCTGTCTACCCGTCGATCTTGTATGCCACCAGCCCGGAGAGCAGCTTCGGATAAAAGTCAGTGGACTTCTGCGGCATCACGCCGCCGGAGAAACTGGTATCGGCGACCTGCTGGATGGAGGTGGGCCGCAACAAAAACGCGATCTGCGCGGCGCCGCTACGGGCTTCGGCGACGGCGGGATCGATGCCGCGGATGTAGCGCAGGTTCTTCTCGTCGCGGACGGCCTCTTCGCCGATGCCGAGCGCTTTGGCGAGCAGGCGCTCGTGCAGAACTCGCACATCGAGCTCGCCGGCTGGCCCAAGCGATTCCAGCAGGAACAGACGGGCGCCAATGGCGGCACCAATCACCGTAGGACCTGCGGGCCGCTCCCAGGCGCGCTGCAACTCATCGAGCGCAGCGATCTCGACCACGCGGAAATCGGCAGCGGCGCGGCCGAGGAACGCCTCCGGCAATTGGCTGCGATCAATGCCATTGACGAGTCGGTGCGTGGCCAGGATCTTCAGCCCCGGCGAATACATGTTCACGAAGGTCATCATCACGCGATCGGCGCCGGCGAGTTGCGGGTTCTCGTTGCGAAAGGCCAGCGCGGTTTCGTAGCGGTGATGGCCGTCTGCGATCAGCAGTTTCTTATCGGCCATCAATTCCTGAATCCGGGCGGCATCCGCGACGCGCCACATGCGGTGGCCGACTCCATACTCGTCGGCGACTTCGGCGAGGGGGGCGGCCTGCGCGGCTTCGTCGAGAAGAGCGTCGATCTCGCCGGCGCGGTCCGGGTAGAGCATGAAGAGTTGCTCGACGTGGACGTGCGTGTGGCGCAGCAGTTCCAGGCGATCCTTCTTGGGACCGGCTAGCGTCTGTTCATGGCGGTGCACGATGCCGGCCGAGTAATCCTCCACCGCTCCCAGCGCGATGAAGCCCTTGCGCGTCAGCCGCTCGCCAGTATCGGGAATCGTGAAGTCCTGGAAGTAAGGGAAGATGGCGGGCTCAGCATCGCGCTCGAGCAATCCATGCGCGATGCAGTCGTTCAAATAGGCCGCGGCGCGCGTGTAAACGTTGGCGGCCTCGTTGTCTTCTGGCTTGCGCTCGCCGAGGATGAGGCGCACCAGGTTGTATGGGCTCAGCGACAGATAGCGCGCCTGCATCGCGGGCGAAATCTTGTCGTACGGCTGCGTCACCAGATTGGCAAGCGGGCCGGCTTGCGCGGTGTAGCGCAAGGCTTGGAAAGGGTATATTTTAGCCAAGCCCTAGGATACCAGCTACGGTTTTGGGGGCGCCAGCGGATCGGGCTGGGGCGTTACCACGGTGAGGTCGGGTTCGCGACCCACCTGGCCGGTTTTGGCTTCCTCCATACTGACGTTGTACACATCCAGAATCCTGCCCAGCGCCGAATCCATGCTTGTGCGAGACTGCTGGAGCTGGGAAAGCGTCTGGACTTCCGATAACCGGCGGGTGGTATCGTCGCGCTGCGCGATCACCACGTCCTGAATGGTCGCGGTGCCGAGTTCGTACTTGCGGCGCGTGCCGGCGAGCGTTTCGTCGGCGAGCTTGCGGGAGACTACGCTGGTTTCGTAAGCGGCGCGGGCATTGCGCAAGGCGGTCCAATCGTTCATCACGGCCTGCTTGACGTTGTTGTGAAGCTGATGGTCTTGAATTTCCGATTGGCGGTAACTGAGCTCGGCATTGATGTGGTCGGCCTGGGCGGAGCGATTGCGGATGGGAACCGTCAAGCTGAAGCTGACGTTGTAACTTGGGAAATTGCGCGCGAAGACCTGGCTGAGCGCGGTGCCATAACCGCCGAGAAGGAACGAGTTGACATCGCTGGCGGTTAGCGGCCGGTAGCCGGTGACCTGCTGGTTGGCATTCAATATGGGCACCTGGACCGCCGTGTTCACGCTGCCGGCCTGACCGCTATTGGTTAAGGTTGCCGAAACCGAAAGCGTCGGGCGGAGCGCGTTCTTCGTGCCGAGCATCTCCAGCCGCGCGTTTTCGAGCGCAATCCGGTTCTGCTCGATTTCTGGCCGGTGGGCGATGGCCTCGGCGACCAGATCCTGCCACGGAATCACCCCCTCCTGCGGAGGAACCTCGATGTGATCGGTGGGTATGATGCGCGCGACGGCGACGGCGGGAGTGTCTAGGCCGCTGCGGGTGATGTAATTCTTGAGAATCATTTCCTGCTGCAGGACCTGGCTTTCGCTCTGCACCACGTCCTGCTGGGCGGCTTTCATATCGGCTTCGGCCTGGATGATGTCGATGGGTGCGATGGCTCCCAAATCGGCGCGCTTCTTATTGTCTTCGTAAAGCTGGGTGTCGAGCTCCAAGGTCTGCTGCCGCACCTTCAGCTCATCGTTGTCAGTGACCAGATCCCAGTACAGGCCCACCACACCGGCCACGGTGGTGATGACCTGTGTCTTGAAGCTGAGGTCGCCGACCTTGAGGTTGTTCTGCGCCTCGTGGTAGGCGCGCCTGTTCACCGCCAGGCCGAATCCATTGAGCAGGCTCTGAGTGACGGTAAAAGAAGCGGCGGCGGTATCAATCGGATTGTAGAGAGCGGTGTTGGCGTTCTGGGTGGAACCGAAGACGCTGCTCATGCCGAGTTGGACGGTAGTGCCGGTCCAGTAGCTTTGCTGGTAGCCGTAAATTAGGTTCTTGAACTGCTGCACAAAGAAGTCGGTGCCAGTGAATTCGGTGGAGGTTTCGATGGCGGTCGAGTGGTAAAACCCGCCGGCGACATAAAGGTACGGGTCGGTGTTGGGAATAGTGGAACCGGCCAACGTTATGCTCACGCCGCTGAGCACGCCACTATTCGAGCTGCCGCTGCTGGCGGTGCCACCGGTGGAATTGACCTGGCTGTTTCCCGAGAGTACGCCGAGCTGGGCCGAGGTGGGGGCCGCGGCGATGCTGGGGGTGAAATTGCGCAGCAACTGCCCGGCGCTGGCGCGCAATAGGTTCGACTCCTCCAGCTTCGGCGTATAGCGTGCCGATTCGATGTCCAGGTTGTTTTCGAGCGCCAGTGCGATGGCATCCCGCAGCGACAGGTAGATGGAACCGGCGCGCATCAACTTATCAATGCGCGGCGAGTCGACGAAGGAAACCGAGCCCACGGTGCGGGGGCGGAAAGGCCGGGTCACACCGGCGATGACCCCATGGCTGGGATCTTGGGCGAACGATTGGGTTTGCCCGAATCCGGGCAGCGCCACCAGGGCGCAAAGCAGGAAAGCGACGATTGGCTGAACACGGCGCATAATAGAGTCAATACCTCGATCGGCGTTAATTGCGGCAATTTCGCCGCCATCACATTTTCCGCTGCAAGTGCTTCCAAGAATGATACGAGGCACCAGCCGCGGCGGTTCGAAAAACTTGGGTCTGTCCGCTTCCGAGACGTCACGAGTCGCAAGCGAACAGCCAACCATATCCCATAATAGACGTCGCGGCGGAAGATTTTTTATCGGCAAACGGGAGATGAGCGCGCTGGCACTGGCCGGGCATGCCTAGCCCAGCCGAGCGGCCAGCCGGTTCTGCTCCACGGTGAATTCGATTACAATGGCATCAGCCCTCAAGAAAACTGTCGCGGACGCGCGTGGAGGCGAGTTTGCGCGCGGCGGGCGGGGCGCCATCGACGAAGTTATGCGCAAAGTGCCACTTACCGAGTCGCTGCGGATTATCGGCCGCGGCACGCGCAACTGGGTAACCGACCGTCCGATCGTGGTGTCGTTTGAGGTCACCGACGCCTGCACCTGTTTTTGCAAGCATTGCGACCATGGCGGCCCGCGCGACGAATCGCGCAACTTGAAGGCCTCCGATTATCGCCGCTACATGGACGCACTGCGACCGTGCGTGGTGCAGGTTTCGGGCGGCGAACCGCTCATGCGGCCGGACCTGACAGAGATCGTGCGCAATATCCAATGCGGCAATGGCATGCCCTACACGATTCTGGTCTCCAACTGGTCGCTGATGACCGAAGAGCGCTATCTGGAATTGCGCGAGGCGGGCGTGGACCAGTTTTCGGTGAGCCTCGATTTTCCGGATGATCGTCACGACGACTTCCGCGTCCATCCCGGTCTTTATGCACACCTGGAAGACCTGGTCCCGCGCCTGACCGCGCTCGGGCACGACGACATCGTCCTCAATTCCTGCATCACCAGCGAAAATGTGGGCGAGATAAATGCCATCGCCGACAAAGCCCGCGCCTGGGGCGCCAACCTCTGCTATAGCGCGTACTCGGCGCGGCGCACCGGCTGCCGCGACTACCTGCTTAACTCGCCCGAGCAACTGGCAACGCTCAACCGCGAGTTCGACCGCGTCGAGCAGCGCCGCGACGAGACCAACTGGATCGTCAACGCGCCTTCCACGCTGGCCGCCACGCGGCAATATTTTGAACGCGCCGGAACGCCCGGCTGCAAGGCCGGCCTCCGCTTCCTGGTAGTGACGGCGGATGGCGCCCTGCAACCGTGTTCGATGCAGTTCGGCAGGTACAAGCTCGAAGACCGCGCACGGATGGTGGAGGAATTCACCCGCCACAACACCTGCGACGAGTGCTACGTCTCCATCCGCTCTTACCTGGACAAGTCCTTCCCGCAGCTCCTGCGCGAGAACGTCAGCGAGTTTCTGTCGGTGAAAGCGCGCTAACGCCCGGCTTCGGCGACTGCGCGATACTGAACCTTGTGACGTTTGAGACGGTGGCGGAAAACTTGCGGGAGTCGTTCCGCGTCATCGCGGGCAGCCGCGACACAGGCGAAGTGCGCGAATTGCCTGCCGTCAGCATCGCGTCGGCTGGGGTTGCGTTTCAGATGTTCAACGCGGCGTTTCTATCGGGGCCGGTCGCAACCGAAGCCGAGCTGTCGCGGCACATTTTGATGTGCTCGCTGCAATTCAACACACGCGGCTTGGAGTGGTCGTTTTGGGTATGCGAGGATTGGCTGGGGCCGAGGCCGAGGCAGCGCGTGCGGAAGATCTTCGAAAAGCACGGACTGCGCCGCACCGCTGAGTTGCCGGGCCTGGTGGCGGAAAAAATCAGCCCACCGACACGGCGGCTGCCGGAGATCGAAGTGCGGCGTGTGCGCGACTCCCGCACCGGCGACGATTTCCGCGGCATCGGCTCGGTCTGCTTCCACGTCCCCATCGCCTGGTTCAACGAAGTGTTCGACCAGAATTGCGTATGGGACCGCTTCGCGGCGTAC
>CAZFOP010000290.1:0-5427 GCA_964520085.1 uncultured Solibacteraceae bacterium
CGCCGCCCAATCTTCCCTGCTGGTGAAGGCGTTGTCCAGTTGCGTGTAGCCGATCGTCAGACCGCTGGCTGCCGTCAGTTCTTCGGCGTTCGCCTTGATGGCGTCGGTCAACGGCTTGGCGAACTGAGTGCAATCGAAAGTGCGGACCCGCCGTTTGCTCAGGTACGCCGTCATCCCCTCCGCATAACAGAACACCGGCAACGTCCCCTGTACGATCATCCGGTCATCGCAGGACAACACCCCAGCGATCTGCTGGGCATGGCGTTCGGTCCGTAGAGCAAAGCCCATCCTCCACCTACCTTGGTGGATAATATCGGATTACGCTCCTGTTTGCTTCCGGCTCTGCCGGGTTAGGGAGCGGTCTTGCGGCCATTGCGTAGCGAGGTCTTAGTTGGCCCTCACAAGTGTGACCGGCCGCTCGCGCGCCTGGCGCCAGGTTGTGATCGAAGTTACGCCGTAGTTCCATACCGCACCGACGGCCAGCCCGGCTGCGCCAGCGAGATACCAGGACACTCCGGCGTCCTTGATGAACTGCGCAATCCGAATGTTGATGACTGCGCCGACGAAGCAAGCGGCATAAAACGTCAGCAGGCCTGTGGCCACGCGCCGGCCTCGCAGGCGGCGGTCGCGGTAAGTCAGGCTGTTGTTCACGAAGAAGTTGGCAGTCATGACGACAAAGGTCGTGATAGCCTGCGCCACCGAGAACTGCATCTTCAGAACGGAGAAAAGCAGATAAAGCACACCGATCGAAAACAGCATTCCCACCGCGCCCACCATGCTAAAGATGAGAAACCGGGGAGGGATCAGATTGCCGAAGGTCTTATCGAGCAGCAACTGTAAGTACTCGATGCCGACGAGTATGTCCAGCTTGCTCGTTCCCCGCATGCGTTTGCGGAAGGTGTAAGGCACTTCCGCGAAGCGGACCGGACGCCGCGCGGACGCTACCAGGTCGAGGAGGATCTTGAATCCCGTGCCGGAAGCGGAGTGAATCACTTCGTCCAGAAACTTTCTATCGATTACGAAGAAGCCGCTCATCGGATCGCTGAGATCGGCGTGCGACACGGTCCGGCTCAGCTGCCGGCCAAGCTGGCTGAGGCGGACGCGATTGTCCGCGAACTCGCCCATCCCGCCACCCTCTTTGTTGCGAGTGGCAACCACCAGGTCGAGTTTTCCCTCTTTGAGTTCGCTCAGCATGGTGGGCAGAATCCGCTCGTCATGCTGCAGGTCGGCGTCCATTACGGCGATATAGGGTGTCGCAGTCGCTAGCATGCCTTCCAGGCAGGCCGAAGAAAGGCCGCGACGGCCAATGCGCTGCAGGACGCGCACGCGGGCGTTCGTCCGTGAGATCTCGCGGATCGCGGCCGCCGTCCCGTCCGGCGAATCGTCGTCGACGAAAATGACTTCGTATTCGATTCCTTCGAGCGTCTGCCGCAGGCTCTCCAGCAGAGGATCGATGTTATCCCGCTCCTTAAAAGTGGGAATCACAATCGCCAACTCCACGGGCACCGTCGCCTGGCTTGGCGGCCTCATTGTCCGCTCGGGAATCGTGCCGCTATTTCGTGGGTCGGCCAATGAACCGCTCGCCTGCAACAATCTCAAGGCTATCCGTACCGATTATCCCGCCGGAACATTGGCCGTGCAACCCGTTTTGGGTGCGCGATATGAGAATGGAGTGAACAACGGGCCAGCTCAAGAGGCTGCTGAAGAAGTCCCCTCAGCTTTTCTTTGCCGCGTCACGCCGCGGATGCTTCGCGGAGTTGAACAATCGTCGATCCCGTAGCTGCACGGGAAGCGAGCGGCCCATTTTGGGAGAGACTCGGCCCAGGAAGAAAAACCGAGACGACGCTCGGCTCAGCCGGCTCGCACAGGCGGCGCCACGAATTGCCGCGACGACTATTCGTACCGCAGCACTTCGGCCGGAGCGATTCTGGTCGCGTTGCGCGCCGGGTACAACGTTGCCAGGAAGCTGACCAGGATGGCCGCGCCGGCGATCCACACTCCATCGAGCCAGTGCGCTTCAAAGGGAACAAAGCTGAGCGAGTAGACGGCTTCATCGAGGCGCACCCAGTGATACTTATCGGCGAAATACGCCAGCGTGTAGCCGCCCACGAGGCCAATGGCGCTGCCCACCACGCCGATCAGCACTCCCTGCAACATGAAAATGCGGCGCACCTGCGCGGTCCGCGCGCCCATCGACATCAGGATGCCGATGTCGCGGTATTTCTCCATCACCATCATTACCAGGGTAATGAAAATATTGAGAGCGGCCACCATGAGAATCAGCCCGATTACGATCATGGCCACGATGCGCTCCATGCGCAGCGCGCCGAGCAGTTGCTTGTTGCGCTCCTGCCACGTGGTCGTCGTGTAGCGGCTGCCAGCCACGCGTTCCACGTCGCGGGCAATCTCGGGCGCGCGGTTCATGTCGTCCACCTTGAGCTCGATCTGGTTGATGACGTCCTCGAGCGACAACGCCTTCTGCGCGGCGGCGATGGAAGTGAACGCCCACATGTCGTCGATGTCGAAAAAGCCGGTCTCGTAAATGCCGCACACCTTGAAGCGCCGGATCGCCGGCCGCGGGCCAAAGGGCGTCAGCTCGCCTTCCGGGCTCACCACAGTAATGTTGTCGTTAACCCGCATGCCCGTGTCTTCGGCCAGCCGCGCGCCCAGCACGATGCCCGGCGGCGACGCATCGGCATTACGAAGCCGGTCCGTCGAGCCCGCTTTCAAACGCCGCAGCGCGTCGCTGATGGCCAGTTCGGAATCCACTTCGACGCCTTTGAGCACCGCGCCATGCGACTGGATCGCGCCGGACAGAAACACCGGCGTGTAGAGCGCGGGCGAAACCGCGGTGACGTGCGGCGTGGCGCGCAGGCGTCCCGCCAGATCGCGCCAGCCGTCGATGCCGTTGTTCAGCTTTTCCGACACATTGATGTGCGCCATCGCGCCCAGCAGGTTGCGCTCCAGCGTGTTGCGGAAACCGGTTGTGACCGCGATGGCGATCACCAGCGACATCACTCCCACCGCCACGCCGAGCACGGAAATCGCGGTGATGACGGAGATCACCGACGCGCCGCGGTGCGCCCGCAAGTAGCGCGCGGCGACGAAAAGCTCAAAACGGTATCGGCTCATGATCTGTCTATGGACTGGGTATGTAATCGCGGCGCCGGCGACCGCTCCCTATGGTCGCGGCTCCGAATCCAGTTCCCGCATCGCGCGCACCAGATCGATTGGGCCTTCCGGCCGCAGCAGCGGGAAGAGAATCACATCGCGGATGGAACGGGAGTTGGTCAGAATCATGGTGAGACGGTCAATGCCGATGCCTTCGCCGCCGGCCGGCGGCATCGCGTAAGAGAGCGCGCGAACGTAATCCTCGTCCATCTGGTGCGCCTCTTCATCGCCGCGCTCGCGCATAGCTATCTGCGAATCAAATCGCCGCCGCTGCTCCTGCGGATCGTTCAGCTCGGTGTATGCGTTGCCGATCTCCATCCCCGCCGCGTAAATCTCGAAGCGCTCGACGAACGCCGGGTCCTCGCGCTTGGTCTTCGAAAGCGGCGAGGTTTCGACCGGGTAATCGTAGATGATCGATGGCTGGATCAGTTTGCTCTCCGCCCGCTGCTCGAAGATGTCGGTCAGCGCCTCCCCTGCGGTGGGCCTGCCGGAATGGCGCCGCAACCACTCGGGATTGGCGACGTCTTCGATCGTTGGTCCGCCTTCGCCTTCCCAGAACCGTACCACGGCTTCGCGCATGGTGTAGCGTTCCAGGTGGCTGAAATCGAGCCGCTGGCCATTATACTCCACTGCCGTCGTGCCGCCCGCATCGAGCGCCGTCTGCTTCAGCAGCGCTTCCGTGAAGTCCATCAGCCCGCGGTAGTCGGTGTAGGCCTGGTAGAACTCCAGCATGGTGAACTCGGGGTTGTGATGCGTGGAGAGTCCTTCGTTGCGGAAGTTGCGATTGATTTCGTACACGCGCTCCAGGCCGCCCACCACCAGCCGCTTCAGGTACAGCTCCGGCGCGATGCGCAGGTACAGGTCGATATCGAGCGTGTTGTGGTGGGTGACGAACGGCCGCGCCGCGGCTCCGCCATACAGCGGCTGCATCATCGGCGTTTCCACTTCGATGAAATCGCGCGCTTCCAATTGCCGCCGCAGCGAGGCGATGATGCGGGCGCGGGTCACGAACACCTTGCGCACTTCCGGGTTGGCGATCAGGTCCAGGTACCGCTGCCGGTAGCGCGTCTCCACGTCCTCCAGTCCGTGCCACTTCTCGGGCATCGAAAGCAGAGTCTTCGAAAGGAACTCCAGCTTTTCCGCGTGGATGCTCAATTCGCCGGTGCGGGTGCGGAAGAGGTAGCCTTCCACGCCGATGATGTCGCCGATATCCAGCATCTTGAAAAGCTGGAAATCGCGCTCGCCCACCGCGTCCTTCTTTACGTAGATCTGCAACCGCTCGCCGTTCTGCTGCAAGTGGGCGAATCCCGCCTTGCCCATGTGGCGGACCGTCATCATGCGCCCGGCCACGCGCACGCGCACCTCGGGCGTCAGCTCTTCGGCGGTCTTGGAGCCGTATGCGCCCAGGATCTCCGGAATGGTGTGGGTGAAGTCGTAGCGCCGCCCGTATGCCCGGTAGCCTAGCGCCTCGATTTCGCGAACGCGCTCCAGGCGCTGCTTGAGTAGGTCGTCTTCCAGCGACAAGAATCTCTCCTGTGAACGAAAACACCTATTATACGGCTACGGTTTGCTGGAATCCTTTGCATCGATTCCTCAAGTGCTAAAATGGTATGGTTCGCCCGGCAAGCTCCTGGGGCGGATTCCGTGTCCTTATATGTCCTGTTGCTGCTGGGCCCTGCTGGTCACTCCGTCGGCATCGGTTCGCTTGAGCCAGATGTTCGTCAAGACGCCGTTTGCCGGCATCCACCAACTCGCGTGGTTCGATTGGGCCATGCTCATCCCTTACTTCACCGTGTTGGTGATTCTCTCCGTCTACGGGATTCACCGCTACGACATCATCCGCACCTATTTCAAATATCGTAAGAAAGCCACTGGCGAGGCACCCCGGCGTTTTGAGAAGCTGCCGCCGGTGACCATCCAGTTACCGCTTTTCAACGAGCGCTACGTCGTCGAGCGCCTGGTGGAGGAAATCGTCAAGATCGAGTACCCCAAGGATCTGCTGCAAATCCAGGTGCTGGACGATTCGACCGACGACACCGCGCCTTTCGCCGGCGCGCTGGTGGAACGCTACCGCGCGCTGGGCTATCCGATCGAATATCATCACCGCACCAACCGCCACGGGTTCAAGGCGGGAGCGTTGCAGGAGGGCCTCGAATCCGCGACCGGTGAATTCGTCGCCGTGTTCGACGCCGACTTTTGCCCGCCGGCCGATTTCCTGATGCGCACCATCCATCACTTCGCCGACCCCAAGGTGGG
>CAZFOP010000291.1:0-5394 GCA_964520085.1 uncultured Solibacteraceae bacterium
TCGCTCGCGGCGCAGACGCCCATCAGCGTTCAGGTTCTGAACCAGACCAACTCCAGCGCAGGGTTGAATGGCCGGCTCCAGTCTTTTCTCTCCACGGCGTTTCAGCCGGCGGAATGGGATTACACCTTCTTCAATAATCTCCCCGGTGCCACCGGCTTGCTCTGGCAACTCGCGCCGCAGCACATTCGGTTGCAGCCGGTTTCGCAGGGCGTCCCGATGACGGGGCCGAATCAATGGGATTTCAGCACGCTCAATGCCGTGCTTATCCCCGTGATTGGCACCGGCGATCACAGTCCCGAGTTGCAACTCGCCACCGGGCCCGCATTCATGGACAATTCGAGTGGGAATCTCCTGCCGGCCAACTTCGCGGCATTCGCCGCTTATTGCGCCAATGTGGTGCGCTACTACAACACCGGCGGCTTCGACGCAAACGGGGTGCATTACCAGTCGCCGAGCCCCTACCACATCACGTGGTGGGGCATTTTCAACGAGCCGAATATCAACGGCCTCACCGCGGCCCAATATGTTGCCCTTTACAACGTGGTGGTGCCGGCCATGCACGCGGCGGATCCAACCATCAAGTTCGTCGCCATCGAGGAGTCCGACTGGGGTACCCAGTCGCAGATCTACGTCCCGCCGTTCGTGCAGGGTGTGACGGCGCAGGTGGATGCGGTCGCCCTGCACTATTATTCCACCTGCAATCAGAGAGAAACCGATCAAACGGTAATGGGAACGATCCCCGGTTTCCTGGCCGATCTCAAATACGTGCAGGCGCAGTTGCAAACCAATTCGGCGCTCCACACCGTGCCGGTGTGGGTGACGGAGAACAACGTGAACGCCGATTACAGCGCCGCCAATGGCATGAGCGCCTGCAATCCGGGAGAGGTTTACGTCACCGACCTGCGCGCTAGCGACGCCTTTTTCGCGGCCTGGCGTCCCTATTTGTTTTCGCAACTAGCGCAGGGCGGTAACCAGGCCCTCTACCACTGGGACTTCGACGCCGATGCGGAGTTCGCCGAGGTCGACTCCACGTACGGCACCACCTATCTCAGCTACTGGACGGATTACGAACTGGCGCACCTGTTTCCCTCGCCGCCCGGTGCAACCATTCTTCAGGTGACAAACTCTGACCCAAGCGCGCTCGAAGCGCTGGCCGTGCGCAATGACGATGGCTCGGTGGCGATCCTGCTGGCCAACCACGCCGTTCGCAACGCCACAGACAATAACGGCCGCGGCGTGCCCGCCAATGTGACGCTGGATGTTTCCGCGTTGGGCTCGTTCGCGCTCGCCGAAGTCACCCTCATCGACGCGAATACCGATCCGTCCGCCGGTCCCGCAACGCAATCGATCCCACCGCAAGGGACCATTTCGATTTCCTTCCCCGGTTATGGCGTGGCGTTCGTCCGCCTGGCCCAGGCGCAGCCGCAGATTTCGGCGGCTGGCATCGTCAATGCAGCCAACTATGTGGGCGGCGGAGTCGCACCCGGAGAACTGGTCGCCATCTACGGGAAGAACCTCGGGCCGGCAGCGGGGGTAGGCAGCCAAGTCAGTGCGGGCGTGGTGCCCAATTCGCTGGCTGGCGCGCGAGTGTGGTTCGATAATATCGCCGCGCCCATCCTTTACGTGAGCGCCGGCCAGATCAACGTCGTGGTACCGTATGCGATCGCGAGTGAGACCAGCACCAGCGTCCGTGTCGAGTACCTGGGCGCGTTCTCGCCTGCCGTGAGCGTGCCGGTGCTGCCGGCGCAACCCGCCATCTTCACGTTGAATGGCTCGGGCGCCGGACCAGCCGCAGTTTTGAATCAGGATTCTTCGGTGAATTCCGCCACCAATCCGGCGGTGCGCGGGAACACCATCATGATCTACGCGACCGGCGAGGGCGCCACGTCGCCCGCCGGCGTCGACGGGCTTGTCGCCTCGGCGGCATCGCCAGGCCCGCCGCCATCGGTAGTCACGGTGCAAATCGGCGGCCAGGCGGCCACGGTTTCCTACGCCGGCAACGCGCCAAGCCTGGTGGAAGGTGCGCTCCAGGTCAATGCCGTGGTGCCCGCGAACGTGACGCCTGGAAACGCGGTCTCTATTGTTGTTGCGGTGGGTGGCACCTCGAGCCCTGCAACTGCGACCATCGCTGTCCGGTAGATCCGCAGCACGGATATTTTAGATTTCGTACTGTGCGCTGTCCTGGTCTTTCCGCGCCGGGCGGGCGCTTTCCGCCTTGCGCAGCAGGTCGGCAAGGGTAGTTCGGTCCAGGACGTCTGAAATGGCGTCGCGCACTTCTCGCATGATGATGCGGGTTCCACACCCTTCAATGTCCTTGCACTCCGCGCACGGCCGGTAGGCGGTCTCGCTCGCGCACGGGATCGGCGCCAGCGGCCCCTCCATCATGCGAATGATCGACCCCACCGTCACCGACGACGGTGGCCGGCTCAGCCGGTAGCCGCCCTTACGGCCCAACTTGCTCTCCAGCAGCCCGTGACTCTTGAGATCCAGCAGAATCGCTTCGAGGAATTTTAGCGGGATCGATTCCTCCTGAGCGATCGAGCCGATCATCACCGGCCCCTCCCGGTATCGGCGGGCAAGAATCTGCATCGCCTTCAGGCCATACTGGGTCCGTTTGGAAATGGTGCGCATCGCCTCTATTCAGATTACCCCGAAGAGCTATCCCGACATTGGGCTCCCATCAACGCGCTTGCGCCGGTTCCGGCTGGGCGTAGTACCCGGATCGCGTGCGGACGGTTAGCCCGGGCTTGCCGAGCTTGACCTCGAGCGCATGGTACTCGTTGGGGCCGTCCCCGGGCAGGCCGTCGAAGGTGAGGGCGTAAAAGGCATTGGCGTCCGCCACGCACGTTGCGATCTCCGCCGCCACGTCGTTATTGGAATTGAACACCCGGCCTCCACTTTGAACCGCAAACACCTGCAATGCCAGGTTGCCAAGCTGCACCTGTTTGGGAGACTTCGCACCTTTAAGAAACTCCTTGTAATAGTACGTTTGCGTTCCGCCCGCGTCCGCCATCCCTAATGGATCGATCTGGTAGAGAGTGATGCCGGCCTCTCGCAAATCGGCCGAAAAAGCGACAATGGAGCCGAAAATGTCCTGCTGCTTCTTTCCGCTCAGGTTTACGTTCGGGCCGGTCAGTAGCGGCCAACCCGGACCAATCCAGATCGCCAGTTTTCGTCCAGGCCTTGCCACTTCATACTCGACGAACTGCCCGAGCGCTTTGATCGACGCCTGTTCTCGCTCAAGGGCGCCGTAGAATCCTTGCGACGCTGTGGACGGGCGCAGACCGGCTTTGTTCCGATCGATGGCGGCAATTATGGCTTTTCCGTCTCGCGAAGGCGCCTCGCCCATCGTCAGCCCCGAACCCGTGAAATAGGCCATCGATACCGGAAGCGGAAGCGCCCCGCCTTCCCGCTGCAAGAACTTCTCGATCTGTTCCCGCGCGTACGTCACCTGTGTAAATGCAGCGTTGACCGCATCGACAACCAATACGACTTCCAGCGGCGAATCGGCAGTCGCGGCCCCACCCTCCACGGCTTGAAACGACACGATCTTCTGCGGCAGCTTGTTGTCCAGCAGCGTGAAGTCCTGCTGTTGCAGACCCGGGATCGGCTTACCGGACTTGTCGGTCACCACCACATCCAGCGTGATGCGCCGATTTGCACTATCCGGCGGGACCGCCGCTTCGGGTTTGAGCTGCCCCGCATGCCCATTCTGTCGTGCCATTCCGAAAAGGAGCAGAGAGTAGATCAAATAGGTCCAGCCACGATGTCGAATACTCATGCCAATCACCTCATTCACGAGCGCGACAGCTTCCAGGCGCTGAGAGTCCGGAGTTGGTCCAGAAGCGGCTTCGCGGAAGCGAAAACGCGCCAATGGAAGATGCCGGCCATTCCTCCAAACCCTCGGTCTGAGCGGTCACTCCTCGATCCAGCGTACACCTGTCTCCCCTGCCCGGCGTCGAAACAAACTCAATGCGCCGACGCCACCTCCAGCTGGGCGTAGTACCCGGACCGCGTGCGCGCCTTAAGTCCTGGCTTGCCGATCTTGATCTCGATCGAATGGTACTCGTTCGGATCGCTTCCGGCAAGGCTGTCGAAGGAGAGGACGTAATAGGCGTTGGCGTCCGCAATGCACGCCGCGATCTGGCCCGATAAGTCGTTATTAGGATTGAGGACCCGGCCTCCACTCTGATACGCGAGCACTTGCAGGCCCAAGTCTGCGTCCTGCACCTTTCTCGCCGTCGGTGCTCCTTTTAAGTACTGTTCGTAACTGATCAATCGTAGATTGTTCGCGTCCGCCAGACCCAGCGGATCGACATCGTAGAGAGTAATCCGGGCCCGGCGCAGAACGTCCGAAAGGGCGACAATGCGTTCGAAAACCAACTGCTGATCGTGTAATCTCGGCGCCGAAGCCGTGCCGGTGAAGAGGTTCCAGCCGGGACTAATCCAAACCAAGAGTTTCCGTCCGGGCCTAGTCGTTTCATACTCCGCGAGCTGTCCGAGTTTGTCGAGCGACAACTGCTGACGGTCGACGGCGCCCCAGTATCCCTGTTGCGGGATAATTGTGCGAACGGTGTCTTTGTTTTGATCGAGGGCTGCAACGATCGCATTTCCGTCTCGCGAAGGTCCCTTACTCATCGTCATTCCCGAATCGGAAAGGTAGGCCATCGATACCGGACGGGCGAGCTTTCCACCGTCTCGCCTCAGAAACTTCTTGATTTGTTCCCGCTCGAACGCCACGGTTGTGAATGAGGTGTTGACTTCATCCACAAGCAAAATGACTTGAACCGGTCCATCGGCCGTTGCGGGCCGCCCGGAGGCGGCCTGAAACGACGCGATCTCCCGCGGCTGTTTGTTGTCCATCGGCGTGAAGTCCTGCTGCTGCAGGCCGGACACCGGCTTTCCGGACTTATCGGTCACCACCACATCAAGCGTGATGCGGTGATCCGCACTGCCAGCCGGGACCGTCGCCGCAGGTTTGGGCTGCAACGCCGGCCCGTTCTGCTGAGCAAATCCGGAATAGAGCGACACGCAGAACAGACAGATCCAACCACCACGCCGAATACTCATACAATTCACCTCATCCTTTGGTTTTGACCACGGCAAGCGATATGCCCACAGCTTCTGGCCGCTAAGAGTCTGGAGCCGGCGCAGCAGGCGAACGGCGACCGCCTTCGGCAGGTCGTCGAGCAGCAAGGCAAAGATCCAGTCGAGCGACGCGCCGGCGCTGCTCGTCGCGCCGCCGATCACGAATTGCGTGTCGTCGGCCGGATAGCAGAACGTCCGCCCCGTTGCGTCCACCGCCGCGCGCGGGCTCAGCGTGCGAACCGCGCCGCTCGTGCCGAGCGTCACCGCGAGATCGCCCGTGGCGGCGCCGCAGCCGATATTCGCCAG
>CAZFOP010000292.1:0-5391 GCA_964520085.1 uncultured Solibacteraceae bacterium
AACCCCTTGTCGCCGTATGGCGTGCGCGGCTTATAGCTGAGATCGCGCTCGATCAACCTGCCGTCATCGTCCAGGCGCGTATAGCGGAAGCCCAGAATCGTATTGTGCCGGCGCACCAGCACCTCCAGAATCGGCAGCAGCAGGCCGTCTGTGACTTGCCCGCGGAATTGACGGTCCATTTCGCGGGTAATAAAGAAGCTGCGGCCGAGCACGGAAGCCATACTCTCGCGCGTGGCCGCCAGGTAGGCCGCCAGATCCTGTTTCTGGCTGAGCCGTTTCACGCTCGGCAAGGTTCCCGAGGGTTCCAGCGCCACCAGAACGTACGTGGCGTTATTGGGGAAGCTCTCAACGGCATAAAGCGCGTCGGGGCCGCTGAAGGGGTAATAAACAATCGCCTCTCGCAGCGGCGGGTCCGACAGTTCCGCCTTCCCGAATTCGTGAAGGCCGGCAATCAGACTGCCTGCGGCCTTGTGCCAAGCTGAATCCAGCCGCGCTTGGTGGTCCTTCCAGGCCTCGGTTTGCTCCAACTCCGCGAATGGGCTGCCCGGCTTGCCTGGAAGCCCAGCCAGGAAGCGGGCCGTATCGTCGGCATCGCGGTTCTCCGGTACAGGTGCCGCCGCAGTAGGCGTGTCCCCCTTTTTTTCGTTGGATTCTGCCCCAGGCGGGGCGGAGTGTCCGCAGCCAGGCGAAACGGTGGCAAAGGCGAACAGGATCGCAATCAGGAGGGAACTTCGATATTGTACAATCACGTGCAGAAACTCTTTCAGTTTTGTAGGATTCTGCGACCGCACCGTAGTATTTTGCGACAAGGCGCGTAACGCATTAATTTCATTGCAGTTCATGTTGTTTTTCGACATATTGAGCGTCGAATAATTCTACACTACTTACTGTTGCTAAACACTACACCACTCCACCTGCTTGATTCCACAACAGATAAAGAGGTAAAAAACACCGCTTTTTGGCCCTTGCCGTGCCCTATACAGAACCAGAAAGGATGGAAGATTATGACAGTCATTCTGGTTCTGGTCACGTTCCTGACCTTCATCGTATTGGATTATTTCCTGAATCGCAAGAAGGCTATTGCCACGGCTCCTGTGGCTGAGCGCGGTGCGGCCCCGTTTGCGTTTGCCGCCGACTATGTCAGCGGGTTCCACACGCCCGATCACGTCTCCTACCACCCCGGCCACACCTGGCTGCTGCAGGAGCGGAAGGGCGTCGTGCGCATCGGCGCCGATGAGTTCGCCGCGGCGCTCGCCGGTCGGATCGAGAAGATCGAGTTACCCAAGCCTGGCCAGTGGGTCCGGCAGGGCCAGAAGATCCTCTCCTTTTATCGCAATGGCGAGAAGACGGAGATGGTTTCCCCTACCGAAGGCGAGGTGATGGCCATGAACCCGGAAGTCGCCGGCAATCCGGCACTGTTGCGCAGCGACCCGTACGGCAAGGGCTGGTTGCTCACGATCAACGTTCCGGACGAAGAGAACACCACACGCAACCTGATACCGAAGGGCTTGGTTCATGATTGGATGCGGTTGGCCGTCGACCGGCTTTACAGCCACCAGCCGATGCTGGCCGGCGCCGTCGCAGCCGACGGAGGCCGCCCCGCCGACGATCTGCTAGCCGAAGTTCCGGGCTCCAACTGGAAGCAGACCACCAGCGATTTCTTCCTCACCGCGTAGAGACTGGCAGGGAATACCCGGAGCGCTGCGACAGGGATGCTGCTTCCATCCGGCTGAACCTGCTCAAGAAAAGCCCGCCCCGTCCGCCGTCGAAGCGGATCGGGCGGGCTTTTTTGTCTGGGGCGGATTTCCGGCCCGTCATGGGCGTTGAAGTTGGCCGTCCCACGCCGGGTGCTGGCTCGCCTGTGTGGCCCAGGCCTCCTGCCCCGTCCTCGTGGCGAAAATCGACGACTGGACTGGCCCGGCCGACCGGTATCTCCCATGATTTCAATACCTCCAGTTGTTTCAATAACCAGCACTGTCATTTTTTTCTACACATTGAAGTCGATCTCTGCTAAAACAGAGTTAGAGGTCTGGATATGCCTAGAGCAATCCTCTATGACAGCACCCTATGCATTGGGTGCCGTGCGTGTGAGGGCGCGTGCGCGGAACGTTGGGGCCTCCCTTACAACGACAAGATCGCTGCCGAGGAAACGATTTCAGCCCACAAGCTCACTACCATCGTGACGCATGGCGATCACTTTTGCCGCAGGCTATGTATGAACTGTCTACAGCCGGCATGCGCTTCGGTCTGTCCGGTCGGCGCGTTGCAGAAAACCGCGATAGGGCCGGTCACCTATGACGCTGCCAAATGCATAGGCTGCCGGTACTGCATGCAGGCCTGTCCGTTCCAAGTGCCGACCTATGAGTGGTCGAACCGGTTGCCGCGTATGCGCAAGTGCGACATGTGCTCTGCCCGCCAGAGCACGGGGAAGCTGACCGCATGCGCCGAAATCTGCCCGACAGGCGCCACCTTCAATGGGGAGCGCAACGCGCTGATCGCCGAAGCGCGCTCGCGGTTGGGGGCGAAGCCCGATCAGTATTACCAGAAAATCTATGGACTTTCCGAGGTTGGTGGCACCTCGGTGTTCTTCCTTTCGGCGGTACCGTTCGAACAGATCGGCTTGCGCACCAACGTGCCGCAGGAGCCGCTGCCAATGCTCACTTGGCGCGTCCTGGAGATGCTGCCGGACGTAGTCTCGACCGGGTCGGTTCTGCTCGGCGGCATCTGGTGGATTACCAATCGCCGTGCCGAGGTGGCGCGCAAGGAGGGTCCGCGCAAATGATCGCAGCGGTACCCAAGCGGCTGCCCAAAATCACGGTTTGGCGGGCGATCTTCGCCGCCATTCTGCTCAGCGGCGCATATGCGACCTATCTCCGCGTGGTTTACGGCCTGGGCGGCTCGACCAACTTGAGCGACAAGTTCCCCTGGGGCCTTTGGATCGGCTTCGACGTGATGTGCGGCGTGGGCCTGGCCGCGGGCGGGTTCACGCTGGTGGCGATGGTACACATCTTCAACATCAAGCAGTATCGCCCCGTGTTGCGCCCCGCCATCCTCACTGCCTTCCTGGGCTATCTCCTGGTGACGCTGGGCCTGCTGTACGACGTCGGCCGGCCCGACCGCATGTGGCATCCGTTGGTGATGTGGAATCCGCACTCGGTGATGTTTGAGGTGGCGTGGTGCGTGACGCTGTATAGCACCGTGCTGTTCCTCGAGTTTCTTCCCATCGTCTTCGAGCGCTTCGGCCTGCACAAGCCGTTGGAATGGATTCACCGCATCTCGGTGCCGATGATGATTCTGGGTGTGTTGCTTTCCACTCTGCACCAGAGCTCGCTGGGAACCTTGTTTCTGATTGTGCCGGAGAAGCTCTATCCGCTCTGGTACACGCCAATTCTGCCGCTGCTGTTTTTCGTCTCGGCGATTGCGGTGGGGCTGGCGATGACGATTTTCGAATCCTGGCACAGCGCCCGCGCTTTCGGCCGCGCGCTGGAGCTGCCGCTGCTCTCCAGCATCGCGCGCGTGCTGGCGGTAGCGATGAGCGTGTATCTGTGGATACGCTTTCTCGACCTATTGCATCGCGGTGTGTTTGGCCTGCTGCTGCGGAACCGGACCGAGACGTGGTTGTTCCTGCTCGAAATCGCACTCGCCGTGGTCCCCACCGTCTTGCTCTACCGGCCGCGCATCCGTCGCAACCCGGCGGCTCTTTACGCCTGCGCGGTGATGGTGGTGTTCGGCTTCATCGCCAACCGGCTCAACGTTGGCATCACCGGCCTCGAGGCCGGAAGCGGCACGCACTACATTCCGAAATGGAGCGAAGTGGCCGTCACGCTCATGCTGGTGGCCATCGGTTTCGCGATCTTCCGCGTAATAGGGCAGTACTTCCCTGTTTTTGAGGCGCACCCGGCCGAGGTGACGCCGCTCACGAGGGAAGCCGAGGAGGCCGACCCACTATCCGTAGGATGACTTTCTTCCGCTCAATTCGGCTGGGACTCGCGGCCAAACTCGCCGTCGCGGTAATCGTCAGCACGGCTGTGTTTTTCGCCCTGTTCGGCTTCGTCAATCTCCGCGTCGAGCGTCGCCAGTCGGAAAGATTGATGGTGCAATCGGCCGATCGCGTCGCCGACATCATTTTGCGCAGCACTCGCTACGACATGATGCGCCACGACCGCGACGCGCTCTACAACGTGCTGCAAGAGGTGGGCAGCGAGCCCGGCATTCAGCGGATACGCATCTTCAACCGGGACGGCCGCATCATGTTTTCCACTGAGTCGCGGGAAATCGACACTGCGGTCGATAAGTCGGCCGAGGCCTGCTACGGTTGCCATGCGCAATCGCAGCCGCTTGCCAAGCTCAACCGGCCGGATCGCGCGCGTCCGTTTTGGGATAAGCAGGGCCATCATCTGATCGCCGTCATCCGCCCCATCGCCAATGCGCCGGAATGTTCGAGCGCGGCTTGCCATGTCCACGACGCCGGCCAGCAGGTGCTGGGCGTGGTGGACGCGCAGTTGTCGCTCGCCCCCGTCGACGCGCAGATCGCGCAGAACCAGGCTTCGCTCGGCTGGTTTCTGTTGGGCGGAATTGTGCTCGGCTCCGGCCTGGCGGTGGCGTTCATCTGGCTGGTGGTCTACCAACCCGTGAAAGAGTTGATCGATGGCACCCACCGCGTGCGAGAGGGCGACTTGAACTACCGGCTGCCCGTGCGCTCGGACGACGAGCTGGGCGATTTGGCTGCCGGCTTCAACAGAATGACGGCGGAGGTGGCTGGCGTCCAGGCCAAGATCGAGGAGCAGGTGCGGCGCAAGACGGCCGAACTCGAGCGCATCCACCGCACGCTTCTCAGTTCGGAGAAGATGGCTTCCATCGGCAAGCTTGCCGCCACCGTGGCGCACGAGATCAACAACCCTCTGTTTGGCATCCTCACCTACGCGCGGCTGGTCGAACGCGGCGTCCTGAAGTCCGACGCTCCTAACCGCGACGAGATGGCCGAGCAGTTGCAGACCATCGAGCGCGAAAGCAAGCGCTGCGGCGAACTGGTGAAAAACCTGTTGACCTTCTCGCGGCAGAAGGCCAGCGAGCGTGAGCCGAACGACCTGAACACCATCGTCGGTCACGCCATTCTCTTGGTGAAACACAAATTGGAAATGCAGAATATCGAGTTGGTGGAACGGCTGGCCGAAGGCCTGCCGCCGGTGGATTGCGACGCTAACCAGATGCAACAGGTGGCGCTGGTGCTGATGGTGAACGCGTCGGAGGCGATGCCTTCGGGCGGACGCCTCGAGGTGATCACCGAACTTGACGCCGCCACCGGCGAAGCGGCTCTGCGCGTCAAGGACACGGGATGCGGCATTCCGGAGGACGTGTTGCCGCGCATCTTCGATCCCTTCTTCACCACCA
>CAZFOP010000293.1:0-5376 GCA_964520085.1 uncultured Solibacteraceae bacterium
TGCAGACCATCTGCATCTGCGTGGCCGGCGGCTGCCTGGGCGTCCTGTTCCTGATCCCGCTGCGCCGCTACTTCGTGCGCGACATGCACGGCATGTTCCCTTACCCGGAAGCTACCGCCATCACCGAGGTGCTGGTCACCGGCGAAAAGGGCGGATCGCAGGCCAAATTGCTGCTGCAGGCCACCGCAATTTCAGGCGTCTACGATTTTCTGGTGACGACTTTCCAGGTGTGGAAGGAGTATCTCGACTTCCAATTCGTGCCCGCCATGCGCGTGCTGGCGGAACGGGCCAAAGTCGTCGTCAGCTTCGACGCCATCGGATTCATTCTCGGACTGGGCTATGTGATCGGCCTGCGTAGTTCGATGATTCTGTGCGCCGGCGGCGTGTTCTCCAATCTGGTGCTGGTGCCGCTGGTGTGGATGATTGGCCGCGATCCCCATCGCCAAAATGACGGCCATCCAGATCTTCCGCGGCTATGTGCGATTCGTGGCCGTCGGCGCGGTCGCCACGGCCGGCATCTTCGGCATCGTCAAATCCATCCGCATCGTGGCGGGCTCTTTCGCGGTGGCGGCGCGCACCTTCCGAGCCGGCGAAACCGCATCCGGCGAGCGAACCGACCGCGACATCACCGTGATGACCGTGCTGCTGGGCGTGATCGTGAGCGCCATCGCCGTCGGCGCCCTGCTCGGCACGCTGTCCTCGGCGCCCGCCGTGATTCTCATCGGCGTAGCGCTGGCGGTGGTGTTCTCCTTCTTCTTCACCAGCGTCGCCGCCAACGCCATCGCCACCACGGCGCGCAACCCGGTTTCCGGCATGACCATGCTCACCATCATCATTTCGTCGATTGTGCTGCTGCGCTTCGGTCTTTCCGGCACCACCGGCATGTTTTTCGTGATGGCGCTGGCCGGGATGGTCTGCACCGCGCTCTCTGTGTCCGGCCAGACCATCACGGATTTCAAGGTGGGCTATTGGCTCGGTTCCACGCCGGCGGCGCAGCAGAAGGTCAAGTTCCTGGGCGTGCTGGCGGCCTCGGTAGCGGTCGGCCTCACCATCGTGATGCTGGCCCGTGTGTTCCAGTTCGGCGATGCGGTGCCGGGCGATCCGCGCGTGGTGCTGCCCTCGCCGCAGGCCTCCATCATGAAAGCGCTGGTCGAGGGCTTCATGAGCCGGCAGCCGGTGGCGTACCTATTGTTCGGCGCCGGCGCGGCCATCGCGGTCTCGATGGAGATGCTCGGCGTCCCGGCGCTGATCTTTGCCCTTGGCATGTACCTGCCGCTGGAGCTGAACACGCCGGCGCTGGTCGGCGGTTTCCTGGCCCACCTGGTCTCGAAGCGCGACGCCACGGCGCGCGAGCGCGGCGTCGTCATCGCCAGCGGCCTGATGGCGGGCGGTGCGCTGGGCGGCGTGTTCGGCGCGGCCTGCCGCCTGATCCCCGGCTACACCGAAGCCTGGATTCAGACGCCGTTCTACGCGAACGAACTGGTTTCGCAGTGCGTGTCCGGTGTCATGTTCCTGGGCCTGTGCGCCTATCTGTGGTTCAGCTCCGTCCGCCGGCAAAAGGAGAATGCAGCATGAGCGAGCGTTTGGAAGATCTCGTTGGCAACGCCATTTTGGGAATCGATACGCTCTGGGGCGGCGACGTCCTGTGCGCCTCCGGCACTGGACGCTTCATCGCCGATTCCTGGTTCAGCGACGAACCGCTGCCACGCGCCTACACCGTTGCCGAGGCCGGGCCAATCCGTGCATCCGGCGGCGTTTCCGCCAAAGCGCCCGATGTCGAGGCGATCGACCGTTACCTTGCCCAGGTCGATATTCCGGCCGCGATAGTGGGCTTACAGCGCGTGGGCGCCGAATGCGGCGGCCTGCGCGGCGAATACCTGATGGGCCTCGCGCTCTGTTTCGAAGTCATGTGGGAACTGGCCATGGAAATCCTCGGCCGCGGCGCGCCGGTTTCCTACGAACGGTGCGTGGTGGCCTCGACCGGCCGGCCACCGGAACCGTCGGATCCGGTCCAAAAGCGCGAGCGCGTAGCGGAACTGCTCGGCAGTGCTAGCGGCCTGCTGGAAGCGGTGGATGCATGGCGCGTCCGCCATCGCGTCTCCATGGCATCCATACGCCTGCTCGGCGCCGCCGTGATCGGCCACTTCGATCAACTGGCTGCTCTCAGTGTCGTGCCTTATCTGCCGCGCGAACTCGCCCTGGTGCCACGCGCCAACATCGAGTTCCTGCCGATCCAGGATGCCTGGTTTTCCGGTTCGATGAATTATCTCGGCCACGCCCGCCGCGCCGACGGTGGGCCGGAATACGAGGCCACGTATGAGATTAATGCCTCGCTCGAAACATCGCTGCCGGAGTTTATGCAACTGGTCAGCCACGAGGTGGTGCCCGGCCACGTGACGACTTTCGCCTATCTGCAGGATCTTTACGTCCGGGGCGAGGTTGGCTTCGAAGCCACGGTACTAACCATGAACACGCGCGCCGCCGCGCTGTTCGAAGGCATCGCCAACAACGCCATTCTGATGGCCTACGGCGTCACAGAGGTGGAGCAACTGCCCGACCCGGACTTGCAGATCGGCGTGTTACTGGCCCTGTTACAGGACGATGCCAAGAATCAATCGTCGTTCCTCACTTGGGGTGAAGGCGCCGCGCAGGCGTCCGTTGCCGAAACGTTGCGCCGCGACTTTCTGGTCTCTCCCGAGCGCGCCGATAAGCTCTCCGGTGCATGGGGCCGTCACCCGCTGCTAGGCCGCATGTATCTTCCCGCCTACCGCGCCGGAACCATGCGCATCGCGGACCTGCGCCGCCGCTTTTCCCCCGCGCAAATTCTGCCGGCGATCTATGGCGCGCACGGATTGGTCGATATCACAACGCTCGAACGCGCGTTGTTAGCGAAGGGTGTGTGAATACGCGATTAAGGTCGGGCGCTGACGTGAGGTGGGCAACGTCCCATCCCCGTATCAGAGCTAGTCCATAATCGCCAGTTCCAGGAATGGCTTCGAGATTTTCGCGATCCGATCGTCCGGACCCGGGGAACCGCTCGGGTCGCCAACTGGGGTGAACTCCACATCGACCTTGACGTATCCGCACTTCCGGTAGACATAGCGTTGCTGCGTCCGAGTCGAAAGGCCGCCTTCTTCCATGAAGACATTCAGGAAGTCCCTCCGAGTCATGCCCACCTTTATGGATTCCAGCTCCGGCAAATTCTCGCGTATCCAGCGCGCCTGATCGGAGTCGTAAGGCGTTGCGTTTGGCTCGATGCGGAGCAGGTTCAATTGCCGCACCCAGCGCGCTTTCCTTTTCTCACCCGGCACGACCAGCTCAAACGGCCCCTCATTTTCCGCCAGTGGCTTGCCGTCTCGTTTCGTCGCCACGAAGACAGCTTTATCGGTGAATGAGGGGTCGAGCTCCGCCCATGAAAAAACCGCCCGATACCCATCCCGCCCTTCCGCCACCAGGTAATAGGACGCCGAAGTGTGGTGGTACTTTTCGCCGGCTGGCGTCAGAACCTTGGCCAGCACATCCGTCAGCAGGACGCCCTGAAAGGTCACCGTCGATTCGTGATCGGTGGTTGTGATGCTCCGTTGTTGCAGGAGAGCCAGTTCCGAAACGGACGGAGCGTAATCGGATCTGCCCGCACCGATTCCTTGAACGAGAAGGCGTGCAGAATCCTGGCAGAAGCCCGCATGCAGAAAAGCGCAGAGAATAAGAGCCACGTTGCGAACCGGCATGGCCCCTATTATCTAACGAGCGCAGCGACGCCGGAACGTCGCTTGGCAGCGGCTGCGGCATCCGGCTACAAATGCGCCAGCAGGAATTCCCGGATAGCGTCGTCGCTGTGCATGCCTTCGATGCGTAGCGCGTAGGCGCAATGCATCTCGAGCGTGCCGTCCGCAAACGCGAGGCTCTTCTCCTCGGCCGTTGCCACGTTCTTCAGTTTCACCTTCTTGACCGAATCGCGCACCGCCTCCTTGCCCAGGTCGTCCTGACAGATCACGCGCAGCGCCATGTTCAGGCGGTGGCAAGAGAGGTTATCGAGGAAGTTGAGCGCTTCCAGGTCGTCGCCGAAGCTGGCCCAATCGACCTCATACGGGATCGGCGCACCGCAGATCTCCTCGATCTCCTTCACGCGGCCGGGGAGGACGTTGTCGGTCAGTTCCTTGATCTTTCGTTTTGTTTCGAGAGCCATCGTTACTCTCCAACTTCAAATTGCGGCGCAACCGCACGCCAAGCGCTATTAGAGTAACACTAGATCGGGCCCGCACGATGGGGCAGCGGTGCCCGCGCCCGGAAGGCGATCTCTTACGCGTTGGCCTTGCGCCGGTAAGCCAGGAACAGGCCGCACCCAGCCAATCCGATGGCGCCCAGCAGCAGCGAGGGCGGGGCCGGCGAGTACGATAACCCGGACGTACTGGCTGGCGGCGTCGAACCATAGATCCAGTTGATGGTGACTGAATTAGCGGTGAGTGCCGTGACCTGAAAGAAAATGTATTCGCCGCTGGGGTCTCCCGTGTTGGCCAGCGAGACGTAGGAGTGGCCGACCACGGCGGGAACGCCGAACTGGTTGTAGCCCGTGGTGGGAATCGAAGCTATAGACAACAGCGGTACGGCGCCGAGATCCTGAACACCTTGTTGGCCGATATTATTTGCCCAAAACGCTGACCCGTAGAAGTAGAGATCGCCACCGCCCGTCGTGGTGCCCCAAGTCTGGGTGGCAAAATCATAACTGTCGTCGTTCGTAAACGTCAGTGTGTTGACCCCACCAGCGTGAATGCCAGTGGGCAGCATGATTGTCAACACAGCGAAAAGAGAAAACATCGTCAAGGCACGCATTGGACAGCTCCGTGATTATGGTTTGGCCGACGCGCGCGACGACACGTCATCCCCCCTCAAACGGCGTGAGGCTCTTGCTGGGACGATTCTCCGGTCCTGGCTGACTCCCATCACCTTACGAGTCTGCCAGCGCAAGCGCAGGCGACACAGGCGATGAGCCTAGCGTGGTCGTACGCCATCGAGAATTGTAGCAGGAGATAGTTCCAGGCCAGTTACAATCGCGTTGCGAAATGGAAAGAAACGGCACACCCGCGACCAGAGCTTGGATGCCGCGATTGAGCCCCGACAATCGCTTGAGTGGCGCTGCGTGCGCTGCATTGGTGCTCTTATGCCGCGGCGAAGCTGTCTGCTGCCGGCGATGACCCGCGATTGCGATTGAGCAGGTGGCGGTGCGGACTCTCAATGCGCCCGCGACCGTAGCGCAGGCTCGCCTATTTTCCCCTGCCCAATCCAAGCGCATGAATCCGCTTGTGCAGGTTCGTGCGCTCCATACCCAATGCGCGGGCGGCGCCAGGACAATCCAGCCACGGTTCTCATCTCAGCCAC
>CAZFOP010000294.1:0-5373 GCA_964520085.1 uncultured Solibacteraceae bacterium
CGCTGGAGCCGGTGATCGATGGCGTGGAGGGCACCTTCGCCAAAGCGCCTTCCGCCGATCCGGCGGTGGTCAAGTTCATTGGCAACGTGCCCGCCAAACCTCCCGCCGGCGGCACGCTGCGGCACAAGGGTTGGAGGGCGGTGAAAGTCGATCTGCCGGCCCTGGCTGGCAAAGACGCCGCAGCGATCGCCCCGGCGGAAATCGAGATCGAGTAGCAGACGCGGTGGGGCAGGCGCTTTCGCCTGCCAGCATCACTGCGAAACCTGTAAGGTTGGCAGGCGGAAGCGCCTGCCCCACAAGTCGCCGCAAGGATTCAACTGACTGCGGAGTTATGAGGTTTACTGAGCATCCCATGAAAGTCGGCATAGACCTCGGCACCACCAACTCGGCGCTGGCGTGGATCGACGAACGCGAGGCGGAGGACCGCGATTTTCCGCCGGTGCACGTCTTCGAGACGCCGCAACTGGTCGCGGCCGGACGCATCGAAGCGCGGCGCACGCTGCCCTCGTTTTTGTACCTCGAAGACGGCCAGCCGGTAGGAGTGTACGCACGCGAACAGGGAGCGCTGGTGCCGACGCGGCTGGTGCATTCGGCGAAATCGTGGCTCTCCAATCCGGACGTGGATCGCACGGCGAAAATCCTGCCTTGGGATTCACAGGAGACCGGCCGCGTGCTTTCGCCGGTGGAGGTTTCGGCGCGCATCTTGGCCAAGTTCCGCGAGGAGTGGGACCGCGCGCAGGGTGCGCCGCTGGCCGCGCAGGATATCGTCCTCACCGTCCCCGCATCCTTCGACGAAGAGGCGCGCGAACTGACCGTGATGGCGGCGCGCGACGCGGGGATCGAGCGGCTGACACTGCTCGAAGAGCCGGCCGCCGCGTTCTACTCGTGGATCGCGAATAACCTGGCGCAGTCGCGAAAGAAGCTGTTCGACGGGCAGACGGTACTGGTTTGCGACGTCGGGGGCGGTACCAGCGACTTCAGCCTGATCCGCGTTTCGCGCTCGGACGACCTGATCGAGTTCACGCGCACGGCGGTGGGGAAACACCTGCTGCTGGGCGGCGACAACCTCGATCTCACGCTGGCCTGGCTGGTGGAAACCAAGCTCGGCGCGAAGCTTTCGATCCGCCAGCGCAGCGGCCTGCGGCGGCAGTGCTCCGCCGCCAAGGAGCGGCTCCTCAACGATGCCGATTTGGCGGCGGCCGAGATCACTGTGCTCGGTTCCGGCTCGTCGCTGATCGGCAAGACGCTGCGCAGCGAGATCCGCCGCGAAGAGGCGCTCGAGTTGGCGCTGGACGGTTTTCTGCCCTTCACCGAACGCGGCGAAGCGCCGAAGGAAGAGGCGCGCAGCCTGTTTCGCGAGCTTGGTCTGCCATACGTTACCGACGCGGCGGTGACACGCCACTTGAACGCGTTCCTCGAACCGCTTGGTGTGACGCCGGACGCGATCCTGTTCAACGGCGGCTTCTTCATTCCGGGCATTCTGCGCGAGCGCGTGGCGGATGTGGTGGAGCGCTGGTACGGGCGGCGTCCGGAGATTCTGGAGAACAGCGAGCTGGACCTGGCGGTGGCGCGCGGCGCGGCGTATTACTCCTACGTTCGCTCGACCGGCAGCGGCGTCCTGGTGCGGGGCGGCTTGCCACGCACGTATTACATCGCACTGGGCGACGCGCGCGACGGCAGGTTCTCCGCCGTGACGCTGGTGCCCCGCGGCACGGAGGAAGCGACGGCGATCGAGATCGATAACGATGCGCTGCAGCTTGTCGCCAACCGGCCGGTCTCGTTCCGCTTGTATAGCTCGCTCACGCGCAGTGCCGACAAGCCGGGCGAAGTGGTCGAATTCGCCGTGGGCGACGCCGAGTTGCACGCTCACGCACCGCTGCGTGCGGTGATTCGCTTCGGAAAAAAGGCGGAGGAGCGATTGATACCGGTCAAGTTGGGGGCGCGGCTGACCGAAATCGGCACGCTCGAAACCTGGTGCGAATCGAAGGTGAGCGACAATCGTTGGAACCTGGAGTTTCAACTTCGCAAGCAGGCCGCCGAGCAGCCGGTGGAGCGCAAGGCCGCCGCGGTGGTGAGCGAGCAGGCGCTCCAAGCCGCGGTTGCGCTGATCGAGGAGGTGTTCGCGCCCAGCTCGAAATCGCCCATTCCGCCCGAGGAATTGCCAGCACGGCTGGAGCAGGCGATGGGGCTGGGCAGGAATTCGTGGCCGCTTTCCGCCATCCGCCCGATGGCCGACGCGTTTCTCGCCGCCGCCGCGGGCCGCAAGAAAAGTCCGGCATTCGAAATCCGCTGGCTGAACCTGGCCGGCTTCTGCCTGCGCCCCGGCTTCGGATACCCGGGCGACGATTTCCGCATCGAGCAGGCCCGCCGTCTTTACTCGGGCGGCATCGCATACGCGAACCAGGTACAATGCGAAATCGATTGGTGGATCTTTTGGGGCCGCGTCGCCGGCGGGCTGAACCGCAATCAGCAGGCCGATGTGTACCAGCGGCTATCGGGCTTCCTGCTGCCACGGGGCAATAAGAAGCCGCAGCGCATCAACGCGGCGCTGCTGCGCGAGATGTGGCGCACGGCGACCAGCCTGGAGCTGTTACCGTTGGGCGCAAAGACCGAGCTGGGCGACGCGCTGGTTAAGCGCGTCAAGGCGGGCGATTATAAAGAGAGCGAGCTATGGTGCGTTTCGCGGCTGGGCGCGCGCCAACTGTTCTACGGCCCTATCAATCTGGTGGTGCCGCCGGCTGCCGTGACGCGCTGGGCGGAAGCGCTGCTGAACATCGCTGCGGCCGGCGACGTACTGGCGGCATTGGGGCGCCGCACGGACGACCCCATGCGCGACCTGCCGGCGGCCACACGCCAAGCCATACGCAGCAAGCTGGAAGCCATGCCTCACGCCGCTCGCCTGCTCGGGGTGCTCGATGGCGAGGCCGACGACGACCGCGCGCTGGGCCGCATCTTCGGCGAGGAACTGCCTTCGGGACTCGTGCTGGCCAAAGAGCAGGCGTGAGCGGGCGGGGCATGCTCTACGGGCTGCCGAGAAATCCGAGAGACAATCTGCAGCCGCCGATGAACACAGATCAACGCGGATAAGCCAACTCTTATCGATCGGTGGCCATCTGTGTCGATCGGTGGCCCTTCGCGTTTGGCGCTTCTTGGCGCGCTCTCTAGCCAGCCAGCACCTGCCTTTGGGTGTGATCGTTTGAGGCGATATCGTCTCCGGAGGCATTGATTTATACACGATTCATGTCGCGGACCACATTTTGCTGTTTATGGTTGGTCGTCCCGGCCTGTTTTGCGCAGACGACCACGCTACGGCCCGACGCAGCGCCGGCGGAAGATCCGGAAGTGCGTGCCGAGGCGGTACGGCTGACGGAACGGGCGGTGATGCTCACGACGCCCGTGTGGCCGGCCAACGAGGAATTCTTCAACTTTCGGGTGCCGCAACCCGCCCCCGGCGAGGCATCGGAGGGCACCATCAGGATCGGTGTGAGAACGCCCGTGAACAAGCGCTGGGAGTTCACCTACGGTGCTTACAAGTTTATTAGCATTCAAAACGGCAGCGAGCACGCCACGTATCGTTCGGACAGCGCAGAGCCCGCGGCCTTGACCTCGGTCCGCAAGTTGATACCAGCGTTTCGCGGGCAGTTCGAACCCGCCGACATGGTCCGCCGCATCGGGGATTCCACCGTGGACGGTCTCCCGGCGCGCTGCATCGATTTCGACACATTGAAGGGCGACCAGCAACAGTCCGGCCAAGTCTGCGTGGATGCATTGAGCGGGTTCCTGGTATCGGTGCGGCAGGGCGATGAAACGATTCGCCAGTCGGCTTACTTCCGCTTCAATAACGCATCGCTTCCCGGTCACATCGAACGCTGGGTGGGCAATCAGAAACTGATCGAGATCGATTCCAAGGTGGTGGTCCGGACCGAATACCCACCGGATTACTTCGACTATCCGCTGGATGCGACCATCTCCAACTCATGCCGGTCGTTTCACCGGGCTTTCGCCGACTATACTCCGCAGCCGGCAGCGAAATCGCAGTCGATTGACGTCATTACAGTTAGGGTACATGGCAGGGTTGGCAAGGACGGCAAGCCGGCCGCGCTGAAGGTCCTCGACGCGGTCCGCCCGAACTTGGCGGAAGAGGCACTACGCATCGTGTCCGGATGGACCTATCATCCGGCGACGTGCGAGTATGAGCCCGCCACGCAGGAGATGGATTTCGCGGTTACATTCAAGGGATGGTAATGCACCACTGGCGGCCGCACAGTCGACCCCAGTAGCGAAAGCCGGGCTCACGCCCCAATCGCGTCGAAATCCGCAGCTTCCCCTGCCTTGGCAACAGTGATGCCGGGCGCGATGGCGCGCACCAGGCCGGCCAACACACTGCCGGCGCCGGATTCGAAGGCGCGCTCGACGCCGTTGGCGGCCAGCAGGCGGACGCTTTCCACCCAGCGCACGGGATTCGGCACCTGGTTGTAGAGACCCTCGCGGGCTTCGGCGCCGGTGCGGATTTCGCGCGCCTGCCAGTTGTTGACGAGCGGGCAGGCGAGATCGGCGAACTCGGTCGCATCCAGATTGACGCGCAGGCGCTCCTGGGCCGGCTTCATGAGGGCACAATGGAACGGCGCGCTCACCGGCAATGACACGGCGCGGCGGGCGCCAGCAGCCTTGGCAAGCGTCATGGCGCGCTCGACGGCGGCGGCGTGGCCGGCGATTACCACCTGGTCCGGTGAGTTGAAATTGGCGGCGCTGAGCACTTCACCCTGCGCGGCCTCGGCGAGGATCGCATCCAGCTTGCCTTCCGGCAATCTGAGAATCGCGGCCATGGCGCCTACGCCCGCCGGCACAGCTTCCTGCATGTAGAGGCCGCGATGGCGCACCAGGCGGACGGCGTCCGCGAAGCGCAGGCTCCTGGCGGCCACCAGCGCGGCGTACTCGCCCAGGCTGTGGCCGGCCACGAAATCGGGGACTAGGCCGCGCTCGCCGAGCACGGCGCAGGCGGCCACGGAGACCGTCAGCAACGCCGGCTGCTGGTTCTCGGTGAGCTTGAGTCGATCGTCGGGGCCCTCGAAACAGAGGCGAGAGATGGCGAAGCCGAGCGCGTCGTCGGCCTCTTCGAATATGCGCCGCGCCACGGGAAACTTATCGGCGAGCGACTTACCCATGCCGGTGTACTGCGACCCCTGGCCAGGGAAAAGGAAAGCGGTTTTCTGTGTCAACTCGGAATTATAACAGTCCGATGAATCCGCGCGCTGTCGCGGCGCGCCTGGAACGCCTGGCCGGCGCGGCCCCGGAGAGTGTATGATGTCTGCCATGCCGGTTGTCATCTCCATGCTCCGCGGCGTCAACATTGGCGGACACCACAAGATCAAG
>CAZFOP010000295.1:0-5333 GCA_964520085.1 uncultured Solibacteraceae bacterium
GAAGCGCGACGACATCGCGATCGAAAAGTCGCCGGATGCGCTCGATGAAGTGCAGCTTGCCGGGGAACGCGAACTCGCCATTCGCACGCTGGACCGCGAGTCTAGTCTGCTGCGCCAGGTGAAAGGCGCGCTGGTCCGTATTGCCGATGGGAGTTACGGAACCTGCCTGCATTGCGACGAGGAGATCAAGTCGAAGCGTATCGATGCAGTGCCCTGGACAAAGTATTGCATCGCGTGTCAGGAAGCTGCCGACCGTCACGAATTCGAATCCGATCCGGGCGACGCAACCGACGAGTTTCTGGCCGACGCGGCTTAACTTCTTCGCTTCAACCTCTGGTCCTGGCCTCTCGACGAAGGGCGCGGAAAACATTCCGCGCCCTTCGTGTTTTTGCGGCGCTCGACTGCAAATTCGCCACACGCATGCGTCAGATTACACACTCGGCAAGCCTCACACGCGGCGAATTTGGGGGTTGTGGCGCAATCGGACCGTGTTATCTTCTGGGAGGGAGAGACCGCTCTGTGGAGTTTCTATACCGCGCGCCAGGCAGGCCTTCTCACATAGGTATCCTGCCGGGCGCGTTTAATCCCGTTACAGTCGCACATATCGCACTGGCACGCGCAGCCTTGGCCCAGGTCGAGCAGGTAGCGTTCGTACTGCCGCGAAAGTTTCCGCACAAGGAGTACTCGGGCGCCGGGCTTGAAACGCGGGCGTCCCTGTTGATGGCGCTCGCCGCAAGATCGGCGTCTCTCTCGGTCGCGTGCTCCGATGGGGGGCTCTTCCTTGAGATTGCGCGGGAGTGTCGCGCCGCATATGGGGGCAGTATTCGCGTGTCGATCTTATGCGGGCGCGACGCCGCCGAGCGCATCGTTCACTGGGACTACGGCGTGCCGGAAGCGATTGACAAAATGTCCGGGGAATTTGGCCTGCTGGTGGCCGCGCGGCGCGGCGAGTACACCCCGCCCACAAGCCTCGCTCACGCCATAGGTCGCCTGGAGTTGGATGGTGACTTCGATCATGTGTCGGCTTCCGAGGTGCGGCGGCGGATCGCCGCCGGCGGCGCCTGGGAACACCTGGTGCCGGGCGCGGTGCATGACCAGGTGCGCCGACTATACAGTTGAAATCCGCGTCCGCTCATGACGCAGGCTGTACAGCCAACTGTGTCGAGGATTCATCCCGGGATTTCTTGATGAGCCAGTGTCTCTGCCGTTGCCAGTGACGATGCCACGAATGGCGCCGCTACAGGCGGGAATGCCCGCGTCAAGCCTAATTGCCGCCTGCGCCTTGCACCTGAATCGTTACCGGGAAGCTGACGAATGCGTTCTGGGCGATGGTGAGCGGCGTATCCCATTGCGTGGGTAGATTGGGATTGAGGTGCAACTCCACGAAGTACGTGCCGAATGTGCCCGGAATCAAGGTGGAAGTCAGCACGTCGGCGGAGATGTCGGACTCCCCGCATGTGGCGGAAACAAACTGCAGGAAGGTTGGCACCGTCGGCGGTGCGCTGAGCGGGTATTGGAATCCCGTCTTAATCAGGCCCTGGTTGAGCGGCGTGATGATCGGAAGCCCCAGACCAATGGCGTAGATATCGATAATCTCGCCGGCGGCAGCCGGACTCTGCGGCGTGACGGGCGCGCCCTTGATATTGGCGCAGCACAAGGCTGCGGGCGATCCGCCTAAAGCCGTTATCGTCGTGCTCGCACCGCTCGACGTGCTGACGCTGTAAACGATGCCGTCGCCAACGGGGCCAGCCACGCGAGCCAGCAGGACGATCCGATCGAAGTCCGTCGATGCGTACGCGGAGACTTGCGGATCGGTGTTAATCAGACCTACCAAATTGTCGCGGATAGAATCCAGCGTGTCCCCGGGCGCTGTGGTGTAGGTGTAACTGCGCCCGGCGATAGTGACCGTTTCTGTGTCTCCAGGCACAGCGGTTCCGTCGACACTGACCACGCCGTGAGCCTGGCTCAGCGCGTGAAAGGCGTTCGCGACCCGCGGGTCCGCGGAGTTATCCAGTGCAAGCACGCCTGGGTTGGCAGGAACGATCGACACCGCTACCGGCGAGGTCACCTGGATGCTGCCATCGCTCTTCACCGAGCGCACATAAGCGTTGATGCTGTTCAGGTTGGTGGTCAAGGTGGTGGTGACGGGCATCTCCCACGGTATTTGAGCGTTAATCTCCGTCGGGGAGACCGAGAGCAGCGGCGACTGAATGCCGTTGAAATACACTTCGACGCCGCCCATTTCCGTGGGCAGCGTCTGCTGCGTCAAATCGGCCTGGAGCGTCTCGGCGGTAAACGTAAACGGTGGAGTGGTGTTGGCGTTTTGTGTGGCACAGGTGGTCACGCATATAGAGACAATGGTGCCGGGCCCGACGTTGGCCGCGCCTCCCCCGCCCTTCAAATTCGTCTCGGCGGCGGATGCGGAGAGCGACGCGCCGCTCGATGTGCTCGCCGAATACGTGATGCTGTTTCCATTTGGTCCGGGAACCCTGGCGGTGAGGACCACTTCAGAATCGCCCGTGTCCGCCGTGGCGATCAGGTTCGGATCGCCGGAGCCTCCATTGCTCGCATCGATCACCGCGACAATGTTGGCAATCACGTCCGCCAGGGAGTCGGTGACCGACACCTCGTAAGTGTACGTCCCCGTATTCGTCGAGATGCACCCCTGGCCTCCGCAACCCGTGGTGACGGTCAGCACATCGCCATCGTGGATGGAGCCGCCAATGGAGATCGTTCCATTGGCAATCACAACCAGGTTGGCGGAGTTCACGACCGCTTGGTAAGGGAGGGTGGCTGTCATGGGCGTGTAGACCGTGATGCGCCGGTTATACGGGTCCGCCACGTAAAGGTTCGAGCCGTCCCACGCCAGCGAGGTCGGCGTGTTCATGGAATCAGTTGCGTTGCTGGCCTGATCGATCGAGCCGCCCTGCTGGCCGAGGATGATATCGGCCGCCGGGGCGTTGACGGCCGGAATCTGCTCGTACTCCAGCACCCGATCGTTGCCTCCATCGGCGACGTATAGCCGTGTGCCGTCGGAAAGCGCGAAGCGCGGATAGCTCAGCGTGTAACTGCAGGAGACCGGATACGTTGGTTTACCGTTCGGGTCCGTGCCGTCCGGCACCTTACAGAGGACCGGAGTTTCCACATTCGTATCGCCGGCCGTGGTCGCCGCCGTTCCGCTGTATGAGTTATCCGCCAAGGAACTGACCATGTCCGGCTGGCCGATCTCGACGTCGGCAGCCACGCCGTTGGTGGTAGGTATCGAGTTCCATATCAGCACCCGGTTGTAGCCGAGGTCGCTGCCGAACAGGTGCGTGCCATCGGAGGTCACCGAGACCGGGTCCAGCATGTTGGAGGAAGTGGCACTGGTGGACTGGTTCGCCACCGCCGTCGCGCTATACGTGGTGAAGTTGGGCGCGCCAACCACCAAGTCGGCGGCCACGCCGTTCGTGGTGGGGATCGAGTTCCAGATCAGCACGCGATTGTTCTGTGTGTCCGCCACGAATAGCTTGCCGTTCTGTATCCACACACCCTGCGGCCCACGCAGCGAACTCGCCGTCGGCAGCGTATTAATAGGCAGCGACTGCCAATCGGTGAAGTTCTTTTGCCCCACCACCACGTCCGCCGGAGCGTTGTTGTAGGTCGGCAGGTGATTCCAGATCAGCACGCGGTTATGGTTCGTGTCCGCCACCGCCAGGTGGACGCCATCGGATGCCACCGCCGAAGGCAGACGCACATTATTCTGGCTGGCATCGACATTGATCGTGTTGGTGATGAAATCCGGCTGGCCCAGCACCACGTTTGCCGTGCCGACGCAGACCGGGCAAGCTGTCAAATACGGCAGCTCAGCCGACGGCGGGGGCAGTTGGCTGGACATATTCTGGAACATCAGCACACGGTTGTTGACAGGCGCCGCGCTCATCACATTGGAATCCGCCACGAACAACGTATTGGCCGCGTACGCCACGCCGTTAGCCGAGCCGATTATCATGTTGGTTGAATTCGGATCGGCTTTGGTGAAGGTCTCCTGGCCGATGACCGCGCGGGCGGCCTGTCCATTCACGAAATCGGGGGCCGTGCTGGGCGTCACGTGGTTGACGACCGGGCGGGCGGCCTGTCCATTCACGAGCTCGGCGGCGTATAAGGCCGCCGAGCAGAAGATGATTACTGGAATACACTTCATGGGCAATATCGGAGGACGCATCCTGCTGGCTCTGGTAAAGTCCGATTATAGCAAGCGTTAGCGCGGAGCGCGCACGCAACCGGTGTCGACCGGCGGCCACACGCGTGTGCGGATTTCGCACAACAAACGGCGCGGCAACCTCCGCGGTTGAAACCACTTAAGAGCGCCAGCAGGGGCACGCCACTGGACTTTGCACGCGATCCTCCGAAGCTGGGATGACGCCGTCCCCGGCTGGCCTACGCCGATGCTCGCCCCACCCCTGGCAGCGATGGTTCTCGCCGGTGCGTCCGAGACCAGCAGTCGCAGCTAAAGTTCCGGCTGCATCTGCCGATAGAGTCCATATGTTCGAATGGAACGACAATTACGCCACTGGCATTGCCATCATAGACGCCCAGCATCAAGGGCTCTTTTCCATCGGCGCGGAGCTTTATGCAGCCATGAGCTCCGGCAAAGCTAAGGACGAGATGGCCACAATCCTGACCCGTCTGGCGCAGTACACCGCAGCCCATTTTGCCTACGAAGAACGGCTGATGCAGCTTCACCACTATCCCGAATGCGCCGCTCACAAAGTGCAACACGAGGAGTTAACGCGGCAAGTATCGCAGTTCTGCCGGGAGTTTCAGAGCGGGCAGATTGGGATCAGTATCCGGCTGTTAAGCTTCGTGGAGGACTGGCTGACGCAACACATTGGGAAGACCGACCGGCGTTACGTCCCAGTCGTAACCAGCAAAGCAGTGGCATAGGTGTAGGGACAGGCGAGACCCCCAGCGGCGCTTGAACTAAGATAATGGCTTGCTCGCCGCCAAGCTCTCTTGACTGCGGTTCGGTCTTGGCCAGTAGCGTTTCAGGTTGGAACGGCGCACGGCCACACATGATTAACTAAGGATGACGTTGCTGGATCTGCAAGCCACACGATAGCCTTGAGTTGTAACGCTCGCTTGCCAAGTGGTGCTCGCGGTGCACGAACGCGTGTACCGGACGTAATCGGGCGCCTGCTTGCAAATAAATGAGACCCCTCACTGGTCACCGGCAACCGTGGCGGCTCCTTGTGACAGCCCTTCTGTTCGTGCTAGCGCTTTTGCCCTCACTGTCACTCCTGTTCCAGGCGTCGGACATGCCGCTGCTGGGGCGCTTCAAGGACGATACGATT
>CAZFOP010000296.1:0-5331 GCA_964520085.1 uncultured Solibacteraceae bacterium
TCCCGAAATTGCGCGGTTGTTCAACACCACGCCGGGCAGCGTCGCGGTGACCATTTCCCGCACGCGCGACCGGCTGGAAAGAGAATTCCGCGTTTACGAGGGAGGCGAGGCATGAAACCGGAAAACAGTTTTGAAAACCCGGCGCTGGAACAGGCATTGTTGGAAATTCGCGACGAGGCGGTCGATCCGGCAGTGGTCGAGGCCGCGGCCAATCGCGTGTGGGCGCGCCTGGCGGAAGCCGCCTCCCAGTCTACGGCCGAGCCCATTCGCGGCTGCGCCGGCTTTCAAGCGCTGCTCGCCGATTACCGCGCGGGGCGCCTGCCGCAAGGGCGCGCGATGCTGGTCGAGGATCACCTGCACGCGTGCGTCGCCTGCCGGCACATTTACGAAGGGAAAGTGGCGACCATGCCGCCGCCGCGTTCCGCGGCACGGCCGGCCGGGCGAATTTCGTACCCGGTTCGTTGGGCAACCGCCGCGGCGATTGTGATTTCGGCTGGCATCGGTACCTGGACCCTGATCGAGCACTCGGGCGCGTACGCCGGCCAAGCCAAAGTCGAAATCGTCACCGGCGAACTCTATCGGGTCGCCGCCGATGGCACCTTCCATTCGCTCGCCAAGGGACAGACGGTGCCGGCGGGCGTCGAGATTCGTACCGCCAAGGATTCCGATGCCGTGCTCCGCCTCGCCGACGGATCGTCAGTGGAGCTACGCGAGCGTTCGAGTCTCTCGACCGCCGCTTCCGCCAACGATCTGACCGTTCGCCTCGGCCGCGGCAGCGTGATGGTGGAAGCCGCCAAACGCCACAAAGGCCACTTGTTCATCGATACCGGCGATTGCCGCGTGGCCGTCACCGGAACCATTTTCGGCGTCAGCGCCGGAGTGAAGGGCTCGCGCGTTTCCGTCGTACAAGGCGAGGTCCGCGTGGCGCAGGCCGGCGGCTTGCGCGTGCTGCACCGCGGCGATCAAACCGTCACTGGCGCGGAGATGGACCCCGAGTCCGTGCGCGACGACATTGCCTGGAGCCGCAATCACGATCGTTATTACGCCCTGCTGGCCGATTTGCGCGCCAGCCTGGAGCGGATTCATCTTCCCGACCTCCGCTACCAAAGCGATCTGTTGAACCGCTTGCCCGCGTCCACCGTGCTCTACATCGGCCTTCCCAATCTGGGCGATTATCTCGGCCAGGCGCAGGCCGTGCTGAACCGCAAGATCGCCGAGAGTCCCGAGCTGGCCCCGTTCTGGAATGAGCGCGGCGCTAAGATGCAGCCGGTACTCGACAACCTGCGCGCCGCCAGCAGCTACTTGGGTGACGAGATCGCCGTGGTGGCTTTGGCCGCGGCCGATGGAAAGCCGCAGGCTCCCGTGTTTGTGGCCGAGCTGAAACGCGACGGCTTCGCCGACTTCCTCCACCGGCTGGGAGCGCCCTTGACGGTCGAGGTAAGCCACGGGCTCGTCGCTTTCGGCCCCGATCCCGCAGCGGTCAAGAGCCTGGTCACCGTCTTCGATTCGCCCGCCGGCGGATTCGAGGGCACGCCGTTCTATGCGCGAATCGCGCAGGTATATCGCGAAGGCGCCGGTCTGCTGATCTGCGCCGATCTAACGCACCTGGCGCCGGACGACCGTCTGACCGGCATCCGCTATTTCGTGGCCGAAGAGAAGCAAGTCAATCGGCAGATGGAAACCCGCGCCGCGCTTAGCTTCGATCCCGCCCGGACAGGCATCCCCGCATGGCTGGCCGATCCGGCGCCGATGGGCTCGCTCGATTACGTTTCGCCCGAAGCCGGAACACTGGCGGCGTTCGTGGTGCGCGACCCCGCCGTTGTCGCCGATCTGCTCGCCGGCGTGGTGAAGTCGACCCCGCTGGCCGCGCCGGGCGATCTGCGCAACGACCTGGCGCGCAGCCTCGGCGGCGAGTTCGCTTTGTCGCTCGATGGTCCGCTGATGCCGGTGCCTTCCTGGAAGCTGGTGGTGGAGGTGTACGATCCGCCGCGCTTGCAGTCCGTCTTCGCGCGCCTGGTGGCCGAGGCCAATCGCCAGTCCGCCAAGTCCGGCGGTCAGGCCATCCACATGGGGCAGGAGAACGTCGACGGCCGGACGTATTACTCGATCGACTGCCCGGCCCGCGGACCGCTCGCCGCGGCACAGTATACTTTCGCCGATGGCTATTTGATCGCCGCGCCGAGCCGCGCCCTGGTCAAGCGTGCACTCGATCTGAAGGCCGCCGGAACCTCCATCACGCGGTCCGCCAAATTCCAGGAGATGACGCCGCACGATCACTACGCCAATTTTTCCGCTGTGTTGTACCAGAATCTGGGCAACTCGCTGGCGCCGCTCGCCGGTATGTTGAGCGGCATGGCCGGTGCGCATCCCGGCCAGCCCAATCCGGCTGAGCGCCTTGCCAATCTCAAGCCGACCCTGATCGCCGCGTATGGCGCCCCGGACCGCATCACGGTGGCTACGTCGGGCGATCTGCTGGGGGCCCAATTGGAAAATCTCCTCACCGGCGACCCCGCCGGCTGGACGGCTGGCAACTTCCCGTTGGCACGACTGCTCGGAACAGCCAGCCGCAAACCTGCGTATAGAGAGAAGTGATGGATCATCCCGTCATCGATCTCGACGGCCTGGAGGTGCGCTTCGGCGATCGCGTGATCCTGAAGTCCCTCAAGGCTTCGCTCACCGGCCGCTCCATCGGCTTGCTGGGGCCGAACGGGGCCGGGAAGTCCACGCTGCTCAACGCGCTGCTCGGCTTTCACTGGCCGTCGGCCGGAACCGCGCGCATTCTCGGCCGCGACATCCGCCGCGAACCGCGTGCCGTGCGTAGCCTGATCGGCTACATGCCGGAAAACGACTCGTTCATCGCCGGCATGAGCGGTGTGCGTTTCGTGCGCCTGATGGCCGAACTGGCCGGCCTGCCCAGGTCCGAGGCCCTCGAGCGCGCCCACGAGGCCTTCTTTTACGTCGGCCTCGGCGAGGTCCGCTACCGCACGCTGGGCACTTATTCGCTCGGCATGAAGCAGGCCGCCAAGCTGGCGCAAGCCATCGCGCACGGCCCTAAGCTGTTGTTTCTCGACGAGCCCACCAACGGCCTCGACCCGCCCGCGCGCCTGCGCATGATTCAGTTGATCCAGGAAATTCGCGATCGCGGCGATCTGCACCTGATCGTCTCTTCCCACCTGCTCCGCGACGTCGAGGAGTGCTGCGACGAGGTGCTGATTCTCAAGGATGGCTCCATCGCCGCGTTCTGCAACCTGGAAGAGGAGCGGCGCGCCAACCGCCGTTTTCTCGAGATGGAAACCCGCGGCGAATTGAATGGAAACTTCGTCGAAGCTATCCGCGGCCTCGGCTGCGAAACCGCTCCCGGCGCGCAGGGGCGGCTCAAAGTGGTGCTGCCGGATGGACTGGAAATCCGCCGCCTGTACGAAATCGCCGCCGCGCAGGAGGTGCAGATTCGCCGCCTCAATCGCCGCCGCGATTCGCTCGAAGACATTTTCCTGAAAGCCATGGAGGCCGCCGATGGCCGTCTATAAGAAGACCTACCGGCCGTACGAAGGCGCGCTCACGGCCCGCTGGTCGCGCCTGCTGGTGATCCCGCGCTACGCCTTCGAGGATTTGCACCGGCGGAAGTTCCTTGCCATCTTTTTTTTCGCCAGCTTTCTCTATCCGCTTATCTGCGCCATCATCATCTACATCCAACACAACGCCAGCTCGCTGAGCCTCATCAATGCGCAGGGCGCACAGCGCCTGATTACGATTAACGTCGTCTTCTTCCTGTCGCTGCTCGGCTGGCAGAGCATGCTGGCGCTGTTTCTGGCCGCGTTCGTGGGGCCCGGCCAGGTGTCGCCCGACCTCGCCAACAACGCGCTCTCGCTCTACCTGGCGCGGCCGTTCTCGCGCACCGAATACGTGCTCGGCAAGATGTCAGTGCTGTTGATCCTGCTTTCGCTGATGACCTGGGTACCGGGACTGCTGCTGTTCGGCCTCGAAAGCTACCTGGAAGGCTGGAGCTGGGCGGTGGATCATGCGCGAATTGCCAGCGGCCTCTTCTTCGGCGCCTGGGTGTGGATTCTTCTCCTTGCCCTGCTTGCGCTGGCGCTCTCCGCCTGGGTGAAGTGGCGGGCCGCCGCCGGCACGCTGATGTTCGGCGTCTTCTTCGTGGCGTCCGCGTTCGGCGCGGTCATCAACGGTATCGAGCGCACCAACTGGGGCCACCTGTTCAACATCGGTTACCTGGTCGGCTCGGTCTGGGTGTGGTTGTTCGAAGGCAACAACCCCACCACCAATGGTGCGATCTTCTTCCGCGCCCCGCGTGGCGAAACGCTGCCACTGTGGATGAGTTGGGCGGGGCTGGCCGTGCTGGCTCTCGTCTGCCTCTATATGTTGGCGCGCAAAATCCGCGGCGCGGAGGTCGTCCGGTGAGCGATACCCACATCACCTTCGCCGGCGTTTCTCGCTTCTACGGCGAGGTGCTCGGCATCAACGACGTCAATCTCACCATTCCACCGGGCATCACCAGCCTGGTAGGCCCGAACGGTTCCGGCAAGACCACGCTGATGAACCTGATGACCGGCCTGTTGCGCGTCACACGCGGCGAGATACGCGTGCTCGGCGTCGCGCCCGACCAACCGCAACAGATCGGCCGCCTGCTCGGTTACTGCACCCAGTTCGACGCGTTTCCCAAAGGGCTCACCGGCTTCCAGTTCCTCTATTCCTACCTGTTGCTTTATGGCATGAGCCAGGAGGAAGCACGCGAGCGCGCCGTGGCCGCACTGCAAAAAGTGAATATGATGTCCGCCGCCGGCCGACCGGTGGCCGCCTATAGCAAGGGCATGCGCCAACGCGTCAAGCTGGCTCAGGCCATCGCGCACGACCCGCGCGTGCTGGTGCTCGACGAGCCGCTCAACGGGCTCGATCCGATGGCTCGCGCCGAAACGATAGCCCTGTTTCGCGAATGGGGCGCCGCCGGCCGTCACGTCATCGTCTCCAGCCACATTCTGCACGAAGTAGATTCCATTTCTGACCAGGTGATTCTCTTGAGCCACGGCTACGTGGTGGCCGAAGGCCAGATTCAAGGCGTCCGCAGCGAAGTCCGCGAGCAGCCGATGCAGATCCTGGTCCGCTGCGACCGCCCGGCCGAGTTGGCCTCCCGCCTTTTCCAGCAAAACCACGTGGTCGAAGCGAAGATTCAGGCCGACGGCCGCAATTTGCTGCTGCGTACGAAGGACGCCGACGCGTTTTACCTGCTGCTGAACCGCGTGATTCTCGATACCGGCCTGGAGGTGGAATCCGTGGCGCCGGCCGATGACGACGTGAATTCGGTTTACCAATACCTCA
>CAZFOP010000297.1:0-5328 GCA_964520085.1 uncultured Solibacteraceae bacterium
CCTCACGGCGGCGGAAAATCAGGTTGTTCCAATACTCCACCTGGGCGAAGAACAGACGGTGCTGACAACCCTGCTGCTGGCGCTCCTGGTGGGTGAAGAACGGGGTCGGATCGGATCAGCCAGCCACTTCTGCACCCGCTCGACGATATGTTTCGGCTCCAGAGAGTCGGCCAGTTGCTGCAAAACCGCCGGATCGGCGCAACTCAGAAAAGCGTTCTCGTCCTACCGGAAGCGGATCCCGCGCTTCCGCATCTGCTCGGCCAGCCAGTGGTGCTGATTCAGATAGACCCGCGCCGAGAAGGGAAAGTACGGGCACATCCGCACAAACATCTTTCCCCATTCCCGATCGTTGATGTAGAAGTTGTACTGCTTCACCCAGCGCTGTTTCATCTCCAGGGGACAACTCTGTTTCCCCACCGAAGTGAGAATCCACGCCGGCTCGCGGGCTTGGATCACGCACACGATCCGGTCGGCTTCGGCACGCGTGAACAACGGCCGCACGACGTCGTCCCGCCGCCCGCCGGGTTTTCCACGAGGGGCACTTTCCACCGCTGGACCTGTGCTTCTAACCACTGGTGATATTGTTCGGAGATGCGGCCCAGCTCCTGCCGGGTGACCGGGAAGATCTACCGGCATTGACTAAAGAACCCGACCACTCTTTCCGGCTGCAAGAACGGTTGCACCATGGCGTTGAGGAGCAGACGATCGAAACACGCGCAGCCAAATCGGATGCTATGCTTGTGGTGTTCGTAAAAGGCGTTCATGTTGTTCTCCTTCGAAGGCTTCGAATCCCTCGCAAGGTATAGCATGGACGCCTCCTGTTTCACCACCGCCCCGGCGCCAGCGGGATATCAAGGGCACAGCCCTTGGCTAGCTTGCCCTAACGATAGAGAACGGCACGCCTCTCACTTTCAAATCGCGCACCGATTCCATCATTTCGCGGATGCGCTAGCGGCCTCGCCGCATGGGCCGGTCACGACAGCCACAATATCGCCGGCGGCCAACGCCTGCCCAGGTGCGGCGTAGCTGGAGCGCACGCACGCCAGGGCGACCGCATTTCCCTGCGACGGCGAACAGGCCGAAGAGGTGATTTCGCCGGCCTCCGTTCCGGCGACAGTGAGGATGGCGCCAGCGGGCACGGCGGAATCGAGGCGGAGCCGGACCAGCTTGCGATTGACGTGGCCCTGCGCGCGAATGCGCTCGACGATCTCCTGGCCCAGGTAGCAACCCTTATTGAAACTCACTGCGTGCATCTGTCCGGTTTCCTGCGCGAGCGATGTATCGCGGATGTCTTCGCCATAGCGGGGCCGGCCGTTTTCGATGCGCACCAGGCGGGCATCTTCGTCCGAGGCCGGCTGGGCGCCGGCCTCTTCCAGACGTCGGATGATTTCAGCGGCGGCGCCGGTGGCGCCATAGACCCGGAAGCCGGGCTGGCCAGTGAGGCTGATGCGTGCGACGATTGTCTCTCCCCAGGCCACATGCTGGTAATCGGCGACAGGTGCGACGCCGCCGGCTTTCTCGAGAAACGCCGCCGACTCGGGACCTTCGAGCGCGATGGCACAGGTGGCCACCGTCACATCCTCGAGATCTACCTGGTCCGCGACGATGTAGCGCCGGATGTGCTGCGCGATCTTCTCCCGCAGCTCAGGCTCGGTGTCGAGAAGAATATGATCGTCGAAGACCAGCAGGGCCGCGTCCGCCTGGATGCGTCCCTGCGGGCTGAGCAGAAACGCGTAGCATCCGGAGCCGGGGCCAAGCTTCTTGACTTCGTTCGAGGTCAGGTTGTGCAGCAGGCGTGCGCGGTCGCGGCCGCGCACTTCGATCCGGCCGCGCGCACTCTGGTTCATCCACGCGGCGCCGCGCCGCAGAGCTTCGTAACCCTGGTCCATCACTTAGAAGATGCGGTGGAGGTAGACTGCGATGCCAATAACGATAAGCGAAGATATCGCTCCGCTCGCCAGCAGCCGGGCGCGCCGCGGGTGGTGCGGCTGGGTAGCCAAAACCGCGACGGCAAAGATGTGCGTAACCAGCAGCAGCTTCACGATCAGCACGATGTCGTATCGCAGCGTGTGTCCAGGGTTACTCAGCAGATTATACGCGCCCGAGATCACCAGCGCCGCGATCGACACGATTACCAGTGGCCGGAACGCCGCCGCCGTCCGTTCGCCCAGGCTAGCCCGGGCTTCCGGATCGAGCGCCGCCGCGGCGCCTGCCACGATCCAGCCATAGATCATGCCGCCGCCCATGCACGCCACCGAAGCAATGTGCAGCCAGCGCATCAACACGGTCAATCCCTCGGCCATAACTAGATTATGGCGCGGAACTGGCCATTGCAGGCGAGCCCATCGCCGGCAACCGCTCCGGGCGCGGATCGGAGCCGCGACCGTAAGGGAGCGGTTGGCACGCCTGTCTGTCACTATGTGGCTCCATCGCCACCCCTTATGCCGCCGCCTGCCGTGCGCTCAATCGCGCCTTACGGATGTGTATATATACGATCCGTACCAGAGCCAGCACCGGCACGGAAAGGAAAGTCCCCGCGATACCAGCGATCTCCGCGCCGGCGAATACGCCGAACAGCACCAGCAGTGGATGCAATTCGACGCCGCGCCCCATCAGGTGCGGCGAGAGCACATAGTCCTGCAGCATGCGGAAGAGCACCAGAAACGCGATCACGGGCCACAAACTCACTCCCGCCAGGCCGGCCACAATGAGGATCAGCGCAATCGAGGTGACCGGTCCCAGCATGGGTATGAATTCCAGCAGGCCGGCGGCGGCCGCCAGCAGAATCGCAAATGGCATGCGCATCACCGAGAAGAAGATGGCATAAGTCGCGAACGCCACCGCCGAGAGCACGAACAGCGCACGCATGTAGTGCGCTAGCAACATATTCACGTCGGAGAGCACGTCTGCGACGAGCGCGCGGCGCGGACCGTCCTCTATTAGGTCGAGAATGTGTCCCCGCATCGTGGGCGCGTCCTTCAGGAAGAAGAACGCGAGGATGGGAATGATAACCAGGTAGATGAGGTTGCTCGCCATGCCCACGAGTTGCATCCCATACTGCGGCAGCTCGCTGATCAGGCTGCTCGATCGCTCCGCCGCTTCGGCGCGTACCTTGGCGACGATCTGTGCTTGCAACGAGTGGTCGTTCGGCAGCGTTTGCTGCCAACTTGCCGCCATGGCCGGAAAGCTGCGTGCGAGCACCGAGGCCTGTTCCACGACGCGCGTGCCGATCTCGAATCCCAGCAAGCCCGCGATTGACACCACGATCACAAATGCCGCCGCCAACGCCGCTGTGCGGGTGCGGCGCTTTGGCGAAATGCGGTCGAGCAGGTTCACCAGCGGCGCCAGCAGATAGGCGAAGAGCATCGCCAGCGTGAAGACGAACAGCGTCTTTCGCGCCAGAAAAACCAAGTAGAGCAGCAGCAGCACAAGCGCCGCCGTCCACGTAGAGCGGGCGGCGCGCTGGTCAAAGCCGAGCATATCGATGAGCCTGGAGAATTATCCTAGCACGCTTCTTTGGGTGGGGCAGGCTTTCGCTTGCCAATGCCCGCTTGCGGGCGCCCTTTTCCTTGGCTGCAAATGATATCCACTATCGGGAATTCTGGCATATCATTATCTTGTGCGGGTCAAGACATCTATCACCCTGCCCAAGGGTCTCCTCATCCGGCTGGATCGCGCCGATAAGAACCGTTCCGCGATTCTGGAACGGGCCGCCGTCGCCTACCTCGCGCGCCTGGAAAGGGAAGCGCGCGACCGCAGGGACATCGAGATCATCGAGCGCAATGCCGGGAGCCTCAATCGCGAGGCGGCGGATACGCTCGAGTATCAGCGACTGCCATGAAGCGGGGCGAGTTGTACCTGGTGCGCAAGCCGGGCTCGCACGACCCCCGCAAGCAGCGCGTTTTCGCCATCGTCAGCCGTCAGCCGCTGATCGATTCGCGGTTCTCGACCTTGATTTGCGCGCCCGTGTACTCTCGCCGCGATGGTCTGAGCACGCAGGTTCGCTTGGGCCTTGCCGAGGGTCTTAAGAAGGAGTCCAGCCTCCACTGCGATGAGCTGGTCAGCCTTCCGAAATCGGTTTTGACGCACTATGTCGGGTCGCTCAAGTCCGCCGCGATGCGCGAGCTCGCGGACGCGCTGGCCGTCTCACTCGGCTTGGATGACTCCGACGCGCCCGGCTCCGCCGACTGAATCTCCATGCCCTCGTTTGACGCCATTCTTTTCGATTTCGACGGTGTGCTGGCCGATACCGAGGCGGTTCACTGCGCGTGCTGGGCCGAGGTGCTGAAGCCGTTCGGCGTCGCGCTTGAATGGGATTACTACCGCGCCCACGCCGTCGGCATCGACGACAAAGATATGCTGCGCACGCTGGCCGGTTTTTCGAATCCGCCGCTCGACTGGCGCACGCTCTTCGCCGAATACCCCAGGAAGAGAGACCTGTTCCGCCAGCGCGTGCTCGCCCATCCGCCCTTCGATCCGGCGCTCGATCGCTTCCTCGCTCGTCTGCACCGAGTTTACAAGCTGGCTATTGTGACGTCTAGCGCGCGCAGCGAAATCGATCCGCTGCTGACGGCTGGCGGCTTGCGGCATCATTTCGACGCGCTGGTTGGCGCGGAGGATGTGACGCGCTACAAGCCCGATCCCGAACCGTATCGCAAGGCCGCCGAACTGTTGGACGCGCGCGCGCCGCTGGTGGTGGAAGATTCCGCCGCCGGCCTAGCCAGTGGACGCGCCGCCGGTTTTGCGGTGCTCGCCATCGCCGCGCCGGCCGAGCTGCCCGCGCTGCTGACCCGCCGCCTCGCCGGGGCGTGAACCAGCCTGACAGCCGCGCCGCGCGCAGTGTACTCTGAAATCAGTGTCTCCCGTTCCGAAGAATCTAAAAGCACTGTCTCCCGGCGCCAAGAAGAAGACCGCCGATACCCTGCGCAGTTCCTGGCCGCTGGTGCTCGAACTGGTACGGCCGCGCCGCGCTCTGTTCGCGCTCGGCTTGTTGCTGACGCTCATCAACAGCGTCTGCGGCATCGTACTGCCCGGTTCCACCAAGTTCCTGATCGATGGCGTCATCACCAAGCATCAGACACAATGGCTGATTCCGTTGGTCGGTGCGGTGCTCCTGGCAACGTTGATTCAGGGCGTGACATCCTATTCGCTCACACAACTGCTCTCCAAGGAGGCGCAGCGTCTGATCGCGGAAATGCGCCGCCGCGTGCAGCAGCATATTGGCCGCCTGCCGGTTGGCTATTACGATTCCAACAAGACCGGCGCCTTGGTTTCGCGCATCATGACCGACGTGGAAGGCGTGCGCAACCTGGTGGGCACCGGCCTGGT
>CAZFOP010000298.1:0-5302 GCA_964520085.1 uncultured Solibacteraceae bacterium
ATTAATCGGAATGCCTTGACCTGCGCTTCGGACCACTCGTCGCAGAGGATCACCGGGATGCTGGTCGTGTCGCCACCGGGCCACGATTCCAGCTTGCGCGCCGCCTTCAACCTGAGGTGGCCGTCCACCACGGTACCGTCGCTGCGGGCGAGCACCGGCACTTTGAAGCCGAACTCGCGGATCGAGGAGCACATGCGATCCACAGCGGCGTCGTTCTTGCGCGGATTGCGAGCGTATGGAACGAAACGGTCGATGGACCAGGATTGAATCTGTAACGAGGGCGGCGATGTGACCATATTCGGCAACTCCATCGGTACTTGCCCTTCGGGCATTTCACAGCACCAAGAGCGATTATAACGGCGCTTGTTTGTAGTGTAAAGTACTCTGCTATGTGGAGTTAAGCATTGCCAAGCAGCGTGCAGGGGTGTGATCGAGCCGATTGATCGTTCGGAGCTCGCCCTAACGCCGGCACCCTCTCGTTGGGCCCGAATCAGCTTATGATGGTCGAGCCGCTCTCGGTTGGCCGCAGAATCTCGCCCGTCCCGAGTATCCCGACCTGTCCCGAGCACTCGAACACGAGGTCAGCGTGGACTCGCTGTCATGAAAGGGCCGAGCAACAGCTTCGAACAATCGAGTCGTGATATGTTTGGGATTGGCCGCCTAGCTTCGGTCCGATCAACCGTGGCGAAGGCTGGGGCACCCTACCCAGGGGCGGCTACTTTACTTTGGGGAATCGCTGAGGGAGCGATGAGCGTAAGTTTCGAATACGCACGGGCTAAGGCCGAAGCCGATCTTGGTGTCTTCTTAGAAGGTGATTGCCACGACATACCTGATTTGCTGCGCGCTGCCGACCGCTATCTTGAGACGCTCACGGATGGCCTAATTGCGCGGCACCTCAGACCAGACTCGGAAGATCCAGACCGGGCTGTCGAGGATTTCCGAAGCGCCATAAGAGCAGTGGAAAAGTACCTCTGGAAGGAATACCTTGCACCATTGGCATTTGTTCATAACCTCGATCTCGACGAGATAGACCTCTTTGTGGGGCACGCGCCTATACTGTCGCGGCGGTGGGACCACGCCGTAACGGACTTATGGTCACAACGGGCAGAGCATCTCGCGATGTTGGGTGGCGAACCTCTGCCATCGGCAGCATTTGCCTCGTCTGATACTAAGCCATCGGTCGAGTCGGCGCGAGCGGGGCCGCCGACCGTGGACGGCGCGGCAGCCGGCAATTCCTCGAACTCCGAACGGGTCGTCGATGCGACGGCAAGAACCTTGGCAAGTGCGGAGGACGCTGGGGATCGGCAAGGGTGCGAGAGAATACCTGGCACAGCGCCGTTATCCTTGGCCGACCGGACAGAAATCGAACAGCAACTCGAACAATGGCGAAATGGTATTTCTGTCGACGTCTGTCTGCTCCTCAATTGGTCCGGTGAACTCGCTGTTACCACCCCGCCCGAGTCCATGGAATACTTCCAAGAGTTATTGCCGGACCAGCGCAATGAATCGTTCTTGCGTCTGTCGTTTGATTGGGAAGGAAGCGGAAGGGAGATCCTGAGCCACGATCAGATAACCGCCACGTTTTTGAAGAACCTTCAAAAGGCTCTTAGTCGCTATTCACGTGGAGCTATCAGACTGATCTCGTCGAAATGGGCGAAGACGGGCATCCACCCGAATGCGTTCGCGTCGCGAATGGAATCGGCTAGCGAAGCGCTCAAGCAAGACGTGTTTGCAATGCTCAGAGATGGTGTTTCTGCATTGGCGAAAGGCGCAAGCACTGACGAATTGGAACAGGCACTCTCGCGGCAAATGGAAGGCGGCATTGGCCGCGAAATCGAGATATACCGCCGGAATGCGCAGCTGGTCGGTCTGTGTGAATTACCAGAGCGGGGCGACACCCTGGCAGAAGAACGATCCAGGAGTGACTGGGTGTCATCGCTGCTGGAAGATGGCTCCGCGTCGCCTTTACCGGCCCGAGAGCAAACCGACGCCGGCCTCGCCGACAACTTAGCGACCCGTCAGGACTTTCCCAGGCGCGCGGTGTGGCTGAAAGATCGGCTGCTTGAGCGCGGGTGGAGTAATTCCGACCCATCAGGGCACCACGGGCCGGACCGGAAGACGGTTCAGAAGATTCTCCGGGGCGAAGCCGTCAGAAACGATGTTTTGCAGAAGCTGGCGGATGCCCTGTCGCAGAGGTACGGCAAGGTGAACGCGCTCGATATTCCTCAAGATTGATCCCCCGACTTTTCCCAAAGTTTCCCAATCATTCCCTGGGAAAATCCCACTGCGTCCCACGGTGAGTAATGCAATCTGAGGGTGTCCCAACTGGGGACAACCGAGGAGCACGAATGGGAGCGGTTCACAACGGAATCGAGAATCTTCTGAATGAGCATGACGTAGCGCGAATCACCGGGCTTTCCGTGGCGTCGGTCCGACGGTGGCGGCTTCTTCGGCAAGGTCCTAGATATCTCAAGATCGGCGCGGCGGTCCGCTACAGGCCGGAAGACGTTGTAGCGTGGTTGGCGTCGCGGCCCAGCGGCGGTGTGCAGCAACGGGAACGATAGGATGTCCCGGAACGTGAGTCCTCCCGTCCCGGATGGCAATAATTGGGGATTGGCCAAGGCCGCGCGGTGGTATGCGACACATGGCTTATCGGTCTTTCCGCTCCACAGCGCGCTTGGCGGAGTCTGTTCCTGTGGTGATCCGGAGTGCGAGAGTCCGGGCAAACACCCTCGGACTCCGCACGGCTTCAAGGATGCCACGCAGGATCAAGACCGCATCGCGGCCTGGTGGAAGCGATGGCAGGATGCGAACATCGGAATCCCGACCGGCGCCTCATCCGGCCTTCTCGTTGTGGATTGTGATCCCAGGAATGGTGGCCCAGCGGACCGGAGTGAGCTCATCGAACGATGCGGACCGATTCCGGAGACCGCCGAAGCCACTACGGGTGGCGGTGGACGCCATCTATTTTTCCGTTATAGCGGCGGTGCGGTGCCCAAAGCCCTCGGTCCCGGCATCGACCTGAAAGGCGAGGGTGGATATGTGGTGGCGGCACCATCTATTCACGCGAGCGGCAATGCGTATCAGTGGGATGGCCTGGCGGGTGCGAAAGCTCTCCTCAATCCCGCCGACCCACCAGCTTGGTTACTCGACTACATCACGGCCGTCCCCACCGGGTCGCGACCGGAGTCCGCTGCGGCCCCCGGCTGTGAGAGGATTCCCAAAGGCAAGCGCAATGACCACCTTGCATCTCTCGGCGGCACAATGCGAAAGCGCGGGATGGCGCGAGAGGCCATCGAAGCCGCGCTGTTTGAAGAGAACCGGCTCCGATGTGACCCGCCGCTGCCTGATACCGAGGTGAGGCGCATCGCCGCGAGCATCGCGTCGTACAAGCCCGGTAATGACGACGAGGCCCGCCGTGCGGAGGGCGTAGAAGATTGGCCGAAGCCGGAGCCGATACAAGGCGAATTGCCCCCAGTGACTGGGTTCTCCGAAGATCTACTTCCCGCTTCGTTCCGGCCACTGGTGCGGGACGTTACCGAGCGTATGCAGGTCCCAATGGACTACCCGGCCGTAGTCATGGTGCTTTGCTTGGCTGGTGCGGTGAACCGCCGCGCGACGATCCAGCCGAAGGCGCACGACACCGGCTGGGTAGTTGTTCCAAATCTCTGGGGCGGAATCATCGCGCCACCAGGATTTATGAAGAGTCCTGTAATTCAGGCAATCTGCCGTCCCCTGAATCAGATTCAGACGGAATGGCGGCAGGAGCACGAAGAGGCATTGAAGGATTACGCCCTGGCGAAGGAAGAATCCGAGTTACAACGCGCGGCATGGAGAGAACAGTACAAGGCTAGTGCGAAAAAGGGAAAGGTGGCACCCGACAGACCTGCACATGAAACCGAAAAGCCGAAGTTGCGACGGCTCATCGTAAACGATGCCACCTTCGAGGCACTTCACCAAACCATGAGTGAAAACCCAGCGGGAATCCTGGTGATCCGGGACGAGCTTACCGGATGGTGGAGCCAGTTGGACCGCGCGGGACGAGAAGGGGAACGGGCATTTTGCCTACAGGCGTGGAACGGGGACACGGGGCACTATCCACGTGGAAGCGTGCTGCATGTCCATGTTGGGCGGAATCCAACCCGGTCGGCTTCGCTCCTATCTTGCCGATGCGCTCAAGGACGGCCCGAGCAATGACGGCCTGATTCAACGCTTTCAACTGCTGGTGTGGCCGGACACGGAACCGGACTGGAAGTACGTGGACCGCGCATCCGACCCTGCCTCGGAATCAATCGCTGAGCGCGTCTTCCGCAATCTAGTCGAATGGGATGCGGAGGGTCCGATGCGGTACCGCTTCGCACCAGACGCACAGGAAATGTTTGTTGGCTGGCTGAGCAGGCTGGAAGCGCGCGTGCGCGGCGAAGAACTCCACCCGGCTCTGGTTTCGCATCTCAGCAAGTACAGGAGCTTGATGCCCACACTCGCGTTGCTGTTCGAACTGGCCGATTCGGTGGCGGCCGGGTGCCAGTGCCTGGACGCCGGGTCCACTGAACCCGACCGCAGTCTACGCGTCTCCCTGGAACACGCACAGCATGCTGCAGCGTGGTGCGACTACCTCGAGTCCCACGCTAAGCGCATCTATTCGTGCATCACGACTCCACATATGCGGGCGGCGCAGGTATTCGCAGAGAAACTTAAGAAACGCCAGATCGCGCCCGATGGCTTCTTCTCCTGCCGGGAGGTGTACCTGAAAGGCTGGAGTGGCCTCGACACGCCTGAGTTGGTGAGAATGGCGGCGGAGGTTCTTCAGGATGCTGGTTGGATTCATGACGTGGACAGGGAGTCTGGTCCGCTTGGCGGCCGTCCGTCGGCGCGTTATCAAGTGAACCCGCGGGTGTGGGAATGAGTACGCGCCCCACCAGTTTGTTCCGTATCCGTTGGATCGTCTGGCGGCCAACGCTACGAATGTCGGCGAATTCTGCCGAGAGTGAACCTACAAAACCATCAAAACCCGGTTTTGTAGGTGTCCCCTCGGCCAGATTCCTCAATATTCGACTCCAATCGGACTACAAGCGCTCCAGCGGCGTCTGGCCCCGATACGCATCCGCGCATGGCATCCAATTCGACCTTGACTCTGCCACCAAGAGCACGCGACTAATGTCATGCGGCGCGAATTCCGGGCAGGGCCGCCGGGATTGCGCACCGCTACTGGTGAACGGATGAGCCAAATCATCAACAGCGACGGAGCGGGGCCGGCGAGGGCGTAGCGATGGCGGTCTACAAGCGCGGTCGCGTCTGGTGG
>CAZFOP010000299.1:0-5293 GCA_964520085.1 uncultured Solibacteraceae bacterium
GCGCGTTGAGCGAGAGCGGGTAATACTCGGGCGTCGCGATTTCCTTTTCGAGCAGGGCGCCCAACACGCGCGCCTCGGCCGCATCCAGTTGCCAGTCCATTTGTCCAGGTTACCGCGGGGGCGCAGGTGAGCGGGCGAACCCGGAGTATTCGGAGGAAATAGTTCGCCGGGTGCCATTCGCAGGTCGGGGACCTGCGCCACCTGCGCTGCTTGCCCGGCTTGTCGGGCGATGTGCTTCGCGATAGCATAGCGGCTTACGGGAGGGGCATCGATGGCACACAAATTCGGACGGCGGTATTTCTTCTTCGGTTCGCTTTTGGCGGGCGCGATTCCACAGGGAGGGTTCGGCAGCACACCTTCGCTGAGCAAGCTGGGCTACAAGTCTCCCAACGAGAAGCTGAACATCGCTTCCATTGGCGCGGGCGGCAAGGCCGGCAACGACATCGATGGATGCAGCGGCGAGAACATCGTCGCGCTCTGCGACGTGGACGAGCGGCAGGCCGCGAAGAAGTTCCAGGAGTACGAGAAGGCAACCAAGTACAAAGATTTCCGCAGGATGCTGGACGCGGAAAAGAGCATCGATGCGGTGATCGTCACCATCCCCGATTTCATGCACGCAACCGCCGCCATCTGGGCGATGGAGCGCGGCAAGCACGTTTACGTGCAGAAGCCGCTGGTGCGCACGATTTGGGAAGCGCGCCAAATGCTCCAAACGGCCAACCAACACAAGGTCGCCACGCAGATGGGCAACCAGGGTTATTCGAACGAGGGCACGCGGCAGTGCGCGGAGATGATCTGGTCCGGTGAAATTGGCAATGTCACCGAAGTTCACGCCTGGACCAACCGGCCGATCTGGCCGCAGGGGCTGACCGCGATTCCGCCAGCCGACCCAGTGCCGGCGACGCTCGATTGGGAGCTCTGGCTGGGCATCGCCAATCATCGCCCCTTCACGCTGGGCGGCGATGGCTATCCGAACGATTTCGGCGGCTATTTCTATCAGCCGTTCAACTGGCGCGGCTTTTACGATTTCGGTTGCGGCGCGCTGGGCGATATGGCGTGCCACATTCTGGGCGCTTCCAACATGGCGCTGAAACTGGGCATTCCATCCTCGGTCGAGTGCATCCGGAAGGAAGGCGTCAGCGAGTTCATGTTCCCCAAGCGGAGCGTCATCCGTTACGATTTCCCGGCGCGCGGCAGTATGCCGCCGGTGAAACTGTTCTGGCACGATGGCTGCACAGAGACGCCGGAGATCCCAGGCGTGCCCAAGGGCGAGTTGCTGGGCGATCTGCCCGCGCGGCCTTATCGCCGCCCGCCGGCGCAAAGCGAGGGCGGCGCACCGCCACGGCCGCGGCCCGAATCCACCGGTCCCGTTTTCAGTTGGGAGCGCTTCCAGGCTCTGCTCCACGATCCCGAGGCGGTGCCCGACAAGCCCAATGGCAGCGTCTTCCTCGGCGACAAAGGCATCATCACTACCGGTACATATGGCGAAGATACGCGGCTGATTCCGGTCGAGAAGATGCGCGATTACAAGTTCCCGCCGGAACTGCTGACGCGTTCGCCGGGCCCCTACCACGATTGGATCCGCGCTTGCAAAGGCGGCGAACCGGCCTGCTCCAATTTCAATGTGGCCGCGCCGTTCGTCGAATGGATGCTGCTGGGAGTGATTGCGCTGCGTGTGGAAGGAAAGATCGTGTACGACCCGGCGACGATGCGCATCACCAATAACGAGCAGGCCAATCAGTACCTTCGGCCGCCCTTCCGCAAGGGCTGGAACCTGCGCGGCTGAGGCGGCGCTGGTGCGGGACACATGAGCGGGTAATCGGGCGGCTCGCGAGCGAGCGAAAAGCCGCTCCATCAAACGCGCTGCCGCAACCGCGCGCGCGGGACGCTACACTAGACGTTTCATGCGCCGTCTTCTTCCCCTTCTGGCCGCGTTCCTTTCCGGCTGCGGCTACGTGGCCGGGCCGCTGCCGCAATTGGCCAACATACCGGCGAGGGTCACCGACCTCGAAGCCGTCCAACGCGGCGCCAAGCTCATTGTCCAGTTCACCGCGCCGAGTCTGACCACCGAGGGTGTAGCCATCAAGCAGCCGCCCTCGTTCGATCTGCGCATAGGCCCCGGCCCGGTTCCCTTCAGCGCCGCGCAGTGGGCAAGCAATGCGAAGCGCATTCCGCCGATTGGGGCCGCCACTGGCAGCGTGGCGCATTACGCCGTACCGTGCGCGGAATGGACAGGCAAGGGCATTACCGTTGCCGCGAGGGTGGTGGGTGCCAACGGGAAAGACGCTGGGTGGTCCAGCTTCGTCAACGTGGAAGTGATCGCTCCGCCGGATGTGCCCAGCGGCCTACATGCCGAAATGACGCGCGGTGGCCTGCGGCTCTCCTGGCGTGCGAATGGGAGTCACTTCCGCGTGCTGCGCGCTCTGGAAAGCGCGGAGAAGTTCGACCAGGTCGCGGAAGCGACCGCACCCGAGTGGACCGACGCTGCCGCCCAAATCGGCACACACTATCGCTACATCGTCCAAAGCTTCGTCCCGCAGAGCGACAACCGCGCCGCCGAAAGCGATCTCTCCGCGCCGCTCGAAGTGACGCCGGAGCCGATGCCGCCGGCCGCCCCCGCCGGACTGCGCGCGGTGGCCGCAGCCAACTCCATCGAGCTCGCCTGGGATCCGGCCGCCGAATCTGGCATCAAGGGGTACCGCGTCTACCGCGCTCCCGCGGACGGCGCTCTCGCGCCCATCGCCGATACGGGTGCGGTTCCCACCTATTCCGACCACACCGCGGAACACGGGAAGACCTACCGGTACGCCATCGCCGCCGTGGGCACATCCGGCAAAGAGGGGCCGCAATCCGCGCCGCTCGAGATCGCGCTTCCGTAATCGCCGCGCCAGTGGGGCAGGCGCTTTCGCGTGCCAATCGCTGGTAGTCGAGTCCGCGGAATGGAGGGAGCGTACGACTGCAAGCCACAACCACCAAGGTCGCCCAGTCGCTATCTACGTGGCATCGAGGTTGGCAGGCGAAAGCGCCTGCCCCACCTCGCCTATTTCTTCGTCGTCGGGGGATTCTCGATCGTCTCGCCGTACTTGATGGTGGACTTGCCTTCGAAGCGTTTGTAATCCTGGTATTTCACAACCAGGCGTATGCGCTGACTCAGCTCCTTGAAATGCAGCGTGTCGTCCGCGTGAGTGTAAGTGGGAAACCAGTACTTGCCATCGATCTGCTCGCGGTACGTCTCGAACCTAGGGAACGCCGAGTCTGTGCTCTTCTTCTGGTAGCCCACGCCTTTGCCGTAAGTCTTGACGATCTGTAGATCGCGATCGTCCACCCACGCCTGGCCTTCGAAGTAGCGTTTGCCCGGCACCAGCTTCTTAGGTTTCACCGAGAAGAGGTAACAGCCGATCTCATCCACCTTCTCCCGCCCCAAGTAATTGATGTCGTATTCCGGCAGTTCCGCCGTGGTCAGGATGAACGGCTGCACGTTGTGCAGGTCGTCTGTGTCTTCCTTCGTCAGCACGATATTCTTCAGGTTCATCACCGGCGCGTACACCACTTTCTCAAACCGCTTGCCTTCGGGCGTGAAGATGATGTCGTCCACTTCCTCCCACTTGCCGCCCGTCGGGTTCCCGCTCGGGTCCAACTCTTCCAGCTTCAGGCTCTGCCGGTAAGTGTAATTGTTGCGCGCCTCGGCGAACTCGGTTTCCTTGGCGGCAAACTTCTGGATGATCTCGGCGGCATTCACCGTATCGTCGGCGGCCCAGATCGGCGCGCTCAGCGCGGCCAGTGCGGTCGATAGAATCAGTGCTCGCATTCTTCCTCAATATACTGCAAGACGGAATTACCTGCTCAGCAGTTTCTTGGCAATGGTCAACAACTGCATGTTGCCGGTACCTTCATAGATGCGGCCGATTTTGGCATCGCGGTACAGCTTCTCCACCGGGCAATCCTTGGTAACTCCCACGCCTCCGTGGATTTCGATAGCCTTGGACGCCGCGCGCTCGGCCACTTCCGCGCTGTAATACTTGGCCATCGCCGCTTCCACCAGAAATGGCATCCCGGCCTCGCGAAGCCGCGCCGCGTTGTATACCAGCAAGCGCGCGGCTTCGACCTCAGTGGCCATCTTGGCCAGTTCGAACTGCACACCTTGGAATTCGCCAATCGGTCTGCCGAACTGCTTGCGTTGTTTCGCATACGCGGTCGCGTGTTCGAGCGCCGCGCGCGCCAGGCCGATCATCTGCGCGCCAATGGCTATACGCCCTTCGTTTAGCGATTCGATGGCGATCTTGTACCCCTGCCCCACTTCGCCCATCACGTTGTCGCGCGGCACACGGCAGTTATCGAGAATCAGCTCACAAGTGGACGATGCGCGCAGCCCGAGCTTGTCTTCCTTCCTGCCCACCTCGAAGCCGGCGAATTCGCGCTCCACCAGGAACGCCGTGATGCCCTTGTACCCCGCCGCCGGGTTCGCATTGGCGAACAACAGGAACAGGCTCGCTTCGGCCGCGTTGGTGATCCACAGCTTGCGCCCGTTGAGCAGAAAATGATCGCCCAGGTCCTCCGCGCGAGTGGCCAGCGCAAACGCGTCCGAGCCGGCGCCGGCCTCCGACAGCGCATAGGATGCCACGGTGTCTTCGGCCAGCCGCGGAAGATAGCGCGCCTTCTGCGCCGCATTGCCCCAGCGCAGCAGGGCGTTGTTGCAGATGGTGTTCTGAACATCCACAATCACGCCCGCGGAGGGATCCACCGCCGACAACTCCTCAACCGCCAGAATGGCTTGAAAGAAGGTGCCGCCCTGCCCGCCGTATTCCTCCGGGATCTCGATCCCCATCAAGCCCATGGCGAAGAACTGCCGCAGGATGTCGTGGCGGAACGCGCCCGCTTCGTCCATCTCGCGCACATAGGGCCGGATCTCTTCGCGCGCGAATTTGCGCACGGTGGATTGGAACAGCTTCTCGTCCTCGCTCAACGCGGTTAGCGGCTGTGCAGGCGCTTCGGGCCTTTCGGCTGGCATATCTCCCGAGCTTACTCCACAGCGGCGAGCGCGCACCACTGCCGCCCTTGCGATCCCGCCACGCCGCGGTGCGTGACAAAGCCCTTATACGTGTTGACGCCCTCGCGCAGCGCCGCGTGCCTTTCGCAGGCGGCTTCCAGACCGTGGTTCGCTAGTTCCAGCAAGTATGGGAAGGTGGCGTTGGTCAGTGCGAAAGTCGAGGTGTGTGGCACCGCCGCCGGCATGTTCGAGACGCAATAATGCACCACTCCGTCCACCACGTATACGGGATCGCTATGCGTGGTC
>CAZFOP010000300.1:0-5292 GCA_964520085.1 uncultured Solibacteraceae bacterium
CAACATCCGTTCCATACAGACACGTTTGGTCATCTCCTTGTCCATGGAGACGGCGGAGCCGAGCACGCCCGCGCCCACGTACGCGAGGCCGGCCAATTCCAGCAGCCCCTGTACCGTGCCATCCTCGCCGAAGGTGCCGTGCAGCACCGGGAAGACTACATCGATTTCCGGCCGCGCGTCCGGCTCGGGCAGGATGGGCCGCGGCGACCACTTGCCGTCCTTGCCGATAAAGTATTCCGAAATCTCATACTTATCCCGATCCAGGCCAGCAATCACAGCGCGCGCGGAGCGCACCGATATCTCGTGTTCCCCACTGCGCCCGCCGTAGACGACCGCTACCCGCAGCTTCATAGAATGCGTTTTCCCATTCCCGACATGATTAGCTCCACGGCCAGATCGGCCGTGCGGTTGACTTCGTCAATCACCGGATTCACTTCCACGACTTCCATGGAAACCATCTTCCCCGAATCGCAGATCATTTCCATTGCCAAATGCGCTTCGCGGTACGTGGCACCGCCGCGCACCGGCGTACCGACGCCGGGCGCGTCCTGGGGATCGACGAAATCCATGTCGAGCGAAAGATGGAAACCGTCGGTGCCGTCGGAGGCCGTGCGAATCGCCTCTTCCATCACGGTGCGCAGGCCGCGTTCGTCGATATCGCGCATGGTGAAGGCACGCACGCCGGAATCGCGCACGTTGTTGCGTTCTTGATTGTCCACGTCGCGCAGTCCCACAATCGCCGCGTGGGCGGGGCCGACCTTGGGATGAAAGCCGAACAGGTCCACCAACTCCGGCGCGCCGCGGCCCAGAATCGCCGCCAGCGGCATTCCGTGAACATTGCCGCTGGGACTGGAGCCGGGCGTGTTCATGTCGGCGTGGGCGTCGAGCCAGATCAGGCCGACCGTGCGCCCGTGTTGGCGAAAGTGCTGCGCCACGCCGCTCATCGTGCCCACCGCGACGGAGTGGTCGCCGCCCAACACCAGCGGCAGCCGGCCGGCGTCCAGCGCTTCGATCACGCGCTTGCCCAGCCGCTCGCACGCGGCGGCGATTTGCGCCAGATACTTGGCGTGCGCGTCGCCTTCGGCGCAGCTTTCGGCCTGCTCCACCGCGATGTTGCCCAGGTCTTCGACCTCGTATCCGAGCGCCGCCACGCGCGCGTTCAGATTGGCCACCCGCATGGCCGAGGGGCCCATATCCACACCGCGCCGGCCCTGTCCTAAATCGAGCGGCGCACCGATTACCGCGATGTGCGAATGTCGCATAGGAATACCGTGCGCCGCGCGCTACGCGTTCTCCAGCCGGTCGAACACGCGCAGGATGGCTTCCATCGGGTTGGTGAGCTCCGGCTGTTCTTTCAGTTCCAGCAGGAGCGGAAACTGCCCGGCTGGCTCACGGAGCAATTCCATGGTCCGCTTCCAATCCACCGTCCCCCCTTCGCTTTCGAGCGGGAACAGGTGCAGGTCCGTCTTGCCATCGTTGTCATGCACGTGGGTGGAGCGAATGCGCGGCTTCATCAGCCGAAACGCCGTTTCCACGCCCTCGTTCATATTGGCGTGGCCGGTATCGAAAGCGAAGTTCAGCCCGATGTGCGTCATCTCCTCGAATAGCACCAGGCGTTCCGCGCTCGACAGTTCGTTGGGAATGTTCTCGAGCAGGATGTCCACGCCGCGCTGGCGGGCGAACATTTTCAACTCTTCCAGCGCCGCGAAGGCCGCGTCGAACTTGCGCAGGTCGAACTCCTCGCCGCCGACGCCGATGTGCTGGATCAGGTAGCGGAACGGGATCACCTCGGCGATTTCGATCGCGCGCTTGATTTCATCCACCATACCGAGGCGCGTGCCCTTCACCGGTTCGGTAATCGAGATCACCGCGTGCGGACCGGAACGGCCCCAGATCTCGTCGGTGTACATGGGCGAGTGCAGCGAGTGGACCTTCAGTTCGGAGTCGCTGAACCAATGGCCGAGTTCGGCGATCTGCGCCTTGTCGCGATAGTCCAGGTGCTGCCGCGCGCAGAATATCTCGACCGCCGGAATGCCGGCCTGCTCGATGCGTTGCAGCGTCGAGCTGGTCAGCCGGTGGTTGACGAACACGTGCGTCGAAAGTACGTGGTCCATAGTTTTGTTCTCAGTCCTTTCGAGCCTGGTAACCTCGCGCCACGGCTTCGCTTCGCCGCATCAAGCTAGATTTTAGCGTGTATCGCGAGTGGCAATAGCCGACGACGGGCGGCGGCCCTGGCGCCGGCCTTTGTATCGCACGAGCAATCGCGCCGCGCCAACCGCCGCGACGTTGTTTATGCGCGGGGCCTAAGGCTAATGCCCGAGCCGTATCGCGCCGATCTCTTAGTACGGGAGCTCGATGCCAGCGCACCAGACTCTATTCACGAAAGCGGCCCGGTGGCATGTCGTCCGGCTGGCGCGGGTGATTGCTCCGGCCGCGGCGGGACTGGAGCGGAAGTTCCTGGCACTGCTCCTCAAGCGGCGCTATGGCGTGGTGGAGCGGCGCGCGCTGCTGGCCATTTCGCCCTGCGCGGCGGCGCGTCTGGGATCGGTCGAAGAATTCCTCGAACAGGTGGACTACTACGGCCGGCGCCTGGCTAAATGCAACCTTTCGCCCGACGTGGCCGGGGAAGTATTGCGGCAATTCGACGAGATGCTGGAGCCATTACTGCAGGGCAGATTCGGCCCCTCGCTCGAACAACTCCAATGGGCAACCCTACTGGCGATTGAGCGCGCCTATTACCGCGTTCGCGAAGCGGAAAATCAGGCGCTGTTCGGCATCTATCGCGCCGGAGCGGAAGTCGGCGATTCCGGGGAGTTGTCACACCGCCTGGTGCGCCTCCTGACGCGCGCCCTGCGCGCCCGCGCCGGAGGCTTGTTAATCAGGGAGGGCGAACTGGAAGGGGAACTGCGCCAACCGCGGTACATCGAGCATGGCACGCCCGAGGAGCGATGGATTGCCGATTCCGCGCTGCACGGGCGGTTCGCGTGCTATTGGTCTTACCCACTGAACGGGTCGGCGGCAATGCAATTTGGCTTCTCGGTTCCGTATACCTGGCTGCCTCGCGAGCTGGAGCTGATGGAGGCGGCGGCGGAGCACTTTCGCAAAGCCACCGAGCGGGCGCGCCTGCTGGAGGAGGTGGAGCGTTTGGCGGCTGCCGCGCGCCAGGCCGAAGATGACGAGCGGCGGCGCATCGGACGCGAACTGCACGATGAAGCCGGCCAATCGCTGCTGTCGCTGCGGCTGCAACTGGAAATGATGGAGCGCGACGCGGATGCTCCCATGCGGGACCGGCTGCGGGACGCCCGCGGCGTGCTCGAACAGACGGTCGTCGAATTGCGGCGGATCATTGTCGCGCTCAGCCCGGCCGTGCTGGAGCGGCTGGGCCTGGAGCGGGCGCTGCGCCTGATGGCCGACCGGTTTGGCAGGAATCTATCGGCCGGAATCCGCGTCCGCATCTCCGGACGCCTGGACGATGTGGCGCCCTCGCTGCAGCAGGTGATCTATCGTGTCGCCCAGGAGGCCTTACAGAACGCGGCCAAACATTCCCAGGCAACCATCGTAAAACTTTCCGTAATGCGAACCGATAAGGTGATTAGAACGCGCATTTCGGATAACGGCCTGGGTTTTCAGGTCGGCGCCATGGCGGCGAAGCCGATGTCATTCGGTCTGGCAGGCATGCGGGAGCGCGCGGCGCTCCTGGGCGGTAAGCTCGCCGTGCGCAGTGCGCGCAACCAGGGAACGACGGTGATTCTGGAACTGCCGCCGGCTTCGGCCTAGGGAAAACGAAATGTCCAAGATTCGCGTATTAATCACAGACGATCATGCAATGTTCCGGCAGGGGGTCCGCACGCTGCTCACCGCGGAACCGGACCTGGAAGTCGCCGGAGAAGCCAAGGACGCCACCGAAGCGGTCAATTTAAGCCGGCAGAACCGGCCCGACGTGGTGTTGATGGATATTGGCATGACGGGGATGAGCAGCTTCGAGGCCACCCGCGTGATCCGCAAGGAGCGGCCGGAAACGCGCGTGGTGTTTCTTTCGATGTACGACGACGACGAATACCTGGCCGAGTGCGTTTCCATCGGCGCCAGCGGCTATATCCTCAAGGAAAGTCCGGCCGAGCAGTTATTGACGGCTATCCGCGAGGTACACCGCGGCGGTAGTTATCTCAGCCCGCGCCTGCTTACCCGCCTGGTGGACGATTTTCGCACGCAAGGGCGCGATCCCGCCACCAACCGCGATTCGGCACGCTCACCAAACGCGAACGCGAGATTCTCAAGATGCTTGCCGAAGGTCAATCCGTCAAGGAGATCGCCACCGCCTTCGAGCTCAGCGTTAAGACCGTCGAAGCCCACAAGTTCAACTTGATGCGTAAGCTGGACATTCACAATAAGGCCCAACTCGTGCAATACGCCATCCAGAAAAAGATCATTCGCCTCTCCGAACCTATGGTGAACTGAATGCTTCCGTGCATCGGCGCAGAAATGGCTGGACATCTGCCCATCGCGAATGCCACGGCGGTGTGGGCTGGTAGGCTGCGCGAGCGGCTCTCGCCGCCTGTTTCCATGAGCGATGCTCGATGTCTGCCGTCCGAGTCACCACCCTCGAAACTCCAGCGCCAGTTGGCCGGGATGCGAGTCTTCCAGCGCTGGCAGCGGCTGGGAGGGATTGGCCGGTCATGCGAATCGGCTGGTGTAGCGTCTCTGAAGTGTCTTGACCGCTTACTTACGCGCGCGGCTCCGAATCAGAGCTGCGACCGTCAGGGAGTCGCCATGGCCCTGTGGGCCACCCATAGGGCAGATGAACTTTGGAAACGGGAGACTCGGGAGTACCATGCGCAAATCGTTGCCCTTCGGTGGCAGCCGACGGTGCTTAGCGCACTTTTGGCGACTCCAACACGAAACCGGAATCGTCGAGCGTCGTCCAAATGGCTCGCCGGTAGGCCACGATGGCTTTCTGATAATTCACGTAAGCGTTCACCAGCGAATTCTCCACCGTCGCCAGTTGGCTTTGTGCGGTGAGCAGTTCGAAAGCAGTCACCGTGCCGAGCTGGTATTTCATCTGTTCGGCATCCACGTTCTGCTGCGACAGATCGCGCGAGACTCGGGCCGCTTCCACCGACGCTTGGGCCAGATCGAGCTGGCTGTTGGCGGTCTCCACGTCGAGAATCACCTGCTGCTCGATCTGGCGTTGGTTATAGCGGTCGCGCACGCGGTTCACCAGCGCGTCCGTCAAACTCGCCTGCGCCGCGCTGCTGCGAACCGGAATTCCCAACGTCAAGCTGAAGCCGTAAT
>CAZFOP010000301.1:0-5292 GCA_964520085.1 uncultured Solibacteraceae bacterium
CGGTTCGATTGCCACGCTGGCTACCGGATTTTTCTATTACCTCGCCAATTTCTTTCCGTCGCTGGACGGCGTGTTTTACCGAGTGCCCTTGCCGCTGGGGCCGCACGGCGCGCCACTCGATCTGCACTGGGGCCAGTTGCTGGCGATTGGCCTGATTGCGGCGCTGGCGTGGCTGAATTATTTCGGCGTCAAGCTGGGTGGCGAAGTGCAGGTCGCGGTGACAGCGGTCAAGGTGGCGTTGATCGCAGGGATCGTCGTGGCCGGGCTCGGCTTCGGCAGCCCGCACGCACCCGCGCCCGTTGCCGCCGCGCCGCTGACCGCGGCCGGCTTCTTCGCGGCGCTGGTGGCGGCGCTGTGGGCGTACGACGGGTGGAACAATGTGGCGATGGTGGCCTCCGAGGTGCGCGACCCGCAGCGCAATCTGCCGCGCGCATTAATCGGCGGCACGCTGGCGGTGATCGCGATTTACCTGCTCGCCAATGCCGCCTACTTTCGCGTGCTCTCTCCGGCGGAGGTGGGGGCAAGCCCGCGCGTGGCGGGAGAAATGATGCGCCACATCCTGGGCGCAGCCGGCGCGGGTGGCGTTTCGGCCGCCGCCATGATTAGCATCTTTGCCGCCCTCAACGGCTCCATCCTGACCGGCGCGCGGGTGCCGTACGCCGCCGCGCGCCAAGGCTACTTCTTCAGCGCCATCGCGCGGGTGAATGCAAAGAGGCGCACGCCGGGCGTATCGATTTTGGCGCTCAGTGCGTGGTCGGCCTTGCTCGTGCTCTCCGGTACTTACCGGCAATTATTTACCTATGTAATCTTCGCTAGCTGGATTCTTTACGGAATGGCGACTGCGGCCGTGATCGTTTTGCGAATAAAGCGACCCGATTTACCACGCCCTTATCGCACCCTGGGCTATCCGGTTGTGCCGATATTATTCGTCTTGGTGGCAGGAGTATTCATCGTTTCTACGCTATGGGATTCGCCTCGGGAATCGATTATGGGAATTGTCTTGATACTGCTGGGACTGCCGTTCTATGCTTACTGGAGCCGGCGACTGGGTACGATTGCCGTCTCGGATCGCGGTCGGGACGATACGCACACACCGTTATAAATCACTAGAATCAGTACGAAAATGCTCTTGTAATTAATAGGATTCTCAGCGAATATCGGGGTGTGTATCGGGGACAATTACTCGGGGACCTCTCGAATAATTCAACGGAATCGACCTGTCGTTCTCGGAGGGGGAGCACGTTATGGACGTTACTAAGATCCTGGAAGAATTGAAGGCGGAGAGATTGCGGATTGAATCCGCTATCGAGAGCCTGGAAAAACTGGAACTGGGCCGGCAGCGCCGCCGGGGTAGGCCGCCAGCTTGGATGACCGAGGCTAGGCGGCGAGGACGCCCGCTAGGAAGCAAGAACAAGATTCCCGACGCGGCGACGGCGGAACGCAGCAGCATTGCGGCCGCGTAGGACGGTTCTTAGAGTGCGCAGTGCTGGCTGAAGCGCCGCCGCTTGTCGGCACGTTCAACCGCCGCGGCCAATAAATGTCGAGACGACTCTCGACACATCAGGCTGGACAGCCTGCGCCGCGTTGAGTGGCTGTGAGAGATGCGGCTTAGAGATGCCGCAAGGCGAATGCGTAGGCGCCGATCGCCACCGCTTCACTCGTTCCCAGTCGCGAGATGCCGATGGCGGTGCGAGCCAGCGGATCGTAGACCAGTGTGCGGGCGGAGCCGGGGACGCGAATCTGGCGCGACTCTCCTTTCACGAATTGCTCACGCTGCGAAGCGTCCTCGATGTTGTACGCGCGCGCGCATAGCCGCCGTTGCCCGGAATCGTAGACGCCGTTGACCGCGTCCACCAGCGCCGGCAGGAACAGCGGATGCGCACCCGCGATGCCGCCGCCCACCACGCCGAGGCCGTCGATGAGCGTCAGCGCCTGCGCCATGGCATCGCCAGCGACTTCGCCGAGGCGGCGAAAAGCTTCGGTGGCTGCAGCACGATCACCCGCGGTCTTCCCCACCCCGATATCGAAAATGACCTTGGATTCGGGTGTCTGGTCGAATGCGATTCCGGCGCACTGTGCATAGACGCCTCGTACGGCGCGAATGCAAGCGCCCTCTTCGGCATTGATGCCGGGCGTGAGCTTATTGCGCAGCAGCCAGGCCTCACCGGCGATCGAGTTATCGCCGATAAACAATTCGCCATCGCGCGCGATGCCGCCGCCAAAGCCGGTGCCCAGCGTGACGCCAAACAGATTTCGATAGCGCTTGGGACTGCCGGCCTGTTCGAGCAGGCCGTTCACGTACGGCAGAAAGCCGGCGATGGCTTCACCGTAGACGAACAGGTCGCCATCGTTGTTGATGAAGACGGGGATGCCGAACTTGTCTTGCAGCATGGGCCCGAGCGCCACACCGCCGCGGAAGCCGGGAAGGTTGCCTAGATCGCCGATGATGCCGTTCGGATAATCGGCGGGACCGGGAAAGGCAAAGCTGATGGCCACGGGCGGCTCCGGCAGTGCCTGCTTGACCCGCTCGAAGCCGCGCACGATGTTCCCCAGGCAGCGGTCCAAGTTGTCCGCTTCGCTAGGCACGGTGAGCGGATCGATCAGCGGCCGGTTGCCGCGCACGGCGGAGAACTTCAACCCGGTCCCGCCCGCATCGAGCGTCATCACAATGCGGGAATCGGTGGCAAAAGGAATTGGCATGTTATTGTCCGTTGGGTTTTGAGCAAACCTCATTTTGGCGCGATGGGTCGGCGGGAAGCAAGTGAGGCGAGGTCGCTGGGCGACTTCAACACCGCAGCTACCGCCGGTTCGCCCGGAGCATCAAGTTCCCCAGGCAGCCGGAGCCCGAAATCGAGAGCCCGAGCGACACCTCGCCGCCCTGAGCGGAAGAGCCGCTGAAGCAGTGAGTGGGAGCGCAAGACAGCCGGTCTGTCACCAGTTGGGCTGCGCTGTACTTGTGGTCCGGGGCCTATTTCCGTTTCGATGCCGCCTCGGCCCACCCGCCGAGGGTGCCGCCATAGGGAAAGCTCGTGGCAGTCGGACCCTGGATGGCGAACGATTGTGTCAGTCCGGAGTACTGCGTGTGCTTACCGGCTGTCACCGGTACCTGAGTGGCACCGGCGATATTCCCGAGAAGTATGTGGCCGCTGGCTCCTGCACCGACTTCGCAGCCGCGAAGCTCAACCGCTCCCCACGGTATGAAGTAAGGCGCCAGTTGCCGTAGTTGTGGCAAGCTCCACCAGAGGGTTGAGGTATCGAGCGACGTCATGTGCTCGTCGAGAGCCTCTTCTCCGGCGGAGACGTTTTGCGACCCGGCGCTTCCGTGACCGTAAATCCGCAGCAGCGCGATCCGTCGGGGCCGCAAGGCACGCTGAATAATCGCCTGCACCATCGTTGCAGTACTGTTCGATTGCCCAAAGAGCGTGATGGGATCGCTTCCGCCGCGACGCAAATCGGCCAGCATTCCGCCGGTGAAAGTGTTGACAGGGTCCCTCACATAATGCAGGACTCCTCGGCTGTCCGGCACGACCTGTTCGACCATGTCGACGACATCGATGGTGACGACGTCCTTTTCCGTGATGAGAGCGGACCACGTGTGCCAGCCGACAACGCCGTCCACTTTCAACGGGGATTTGTGCTCTTTCTGATAGGCCCTGACACGGGCCTCAGTCTTCGCTCCGTACACGCCATCAACTTTGATCCCACCGGAGACGAGTACCTGTAGCGTGGCAACGGTGGGTGATTTCGATCCGTGGTGAAGATAGATCATAAAACCTCCTAACGACGAGCTGCTGGTTCCCGATTGCCCGATCCGATCGATGCCCGCGCAGACTCTCGCGCAGCACGAGTGCATCTCCGCTTTTGCGATGCGGCGGATTTCTCCGCGCTCCCCAGTATAGGTCCGCTGTGAGGGTCGGCGACACCCGAAAACTTGACTGCTGGTCGATAATGTGTAATCATTCATCATAGTGAATAAACATTCATTGGAGGCCAGCCCATGTCGGCGATCGGCCTGAAGCGGACGGGGCGGATTGCGGCGGAGGCGCGGCACGGCGTGGCGGTCGTGCCAATCGCGAGCGATGGCGGAGCGCAGCCTCCGGCGCGCAAAGAACGGGCGCGGGGGATGCGGAAACTGGCGGCGAGCGATTTTCTGCGCGACCAGGATCTTACGGGCGACGAACTGCTGTCGCTGCTCGACCTGGCCGACGCGGTGAAGCGCAATCCGGGCGAATATGCACAGGCGCTGGCGGGCAAATCGATCGCGCTGTTGTTCGAGAAGCCGTCGCTACGGACGCGGCTGACCTTCGAGGTCGCGATGAAGCAGATGGGCGGCGGGAGCGTGTTCGTGGATGGGCCGATCGGCGTGCGCGAGCCGTTGAAGGACGTGGCGCGCAACCTGGACCGGTGGGTGGAAGGCATCGTAGCGCGCGTGTTCGCGCAGACCACCGTCGAAGAGCTGGCGAAATGGTCGCGGGTGCCGGTGATCAACGCGCTCAGCGACGCGTACCATCCATGCCAGGCGCTGGCCGACGTGCAGACCATCCGCGAACATTTCGGGCGGATTCACGGATTGAAGCTGGCGTTTGTCGGCGACGGCAACAACGTGGCGCATTCGCTGATGCTGACAGGCCTGCGGCTGGGGATGGACTTTGCGATTGGTTGCCCGGATGGATACGATCCGAATCCCGATATCGTGGCGCTGGCCACGAGCCTGGCGGCGGAAACCGGCGGACGATTGCAGATCACGCAGGACACCACGGAGGCATTAGCCGGAGCGCACGTGGTGTACACGGACGTATGGGCCTCGATGGGGCAGGAACAGGAAGCGGTGAAACGGAAAAAGGCGTTTCGCGCCTATCAGGTGGACGAGGCACTATTCGCGATGGCGCGACCGGACGCGGTATTCATGCACTGCCTCCCGGCGAAACGTGGCGAAGAGGTTAGCAACGGCGTGATGGAAGCCGAGCGGAGCGTGATTTTCGACCAGGCCGAGAACCGGCTGCACGCGCAGAAGGCGCTGCTGCTGATGCTGCTGAGCCTCTAGGTAGGACAGACGACCGTTTTTGTCGTCTGTCGACTTGCGCCCTCTGGCGGCGGATGACAGACCACGAAAAGCGATGGTCTGTCCTACCCTGCCAGGCTTGACAGCCTGCGCCACGAGCGGTCGATATACTTTAAGAAGATTAATCATGAGCAAACCCAAGAAGGTAGCACTGGCATATTCGGGCGGGCTGGACACATCCGTCATCATTCCGTGGCTGAAGGAAAACTACGGCTGCGAGGTCGTCGCGG
>CAZFOP010000302.1:0-5282 GCA_964520085.1 uncultured Solibacteraceae bacterium
TCAGCCTTCTCGTCCGGAATCAAATACTGGTCGAGAGGAGCCATGACCGGATAGGGAGCCTTCGCAGCTTGAGCTCGTGCACAGGCCGGCCAAAGGAAAACGAATGCTAACGCTGTGATCTTGATATTGTTCTTCCGCATTTGATTCTCCGATGGAGAGTATTTTTGTCAGGTTTTGAGCCGCGAACCGTCAGGCGGCGCAATACATCATTGATGATGGTATCCGATTCGTCCTGACAAACGCGCCAGGGTCCGCGAAAAGCGCCGGACTGGGGCTTCCGCTCCCCAAGCCGATCTTACAGCCGCTGAACTCTGCGCAACGTGAACAGCTCGGGCCGCATATTGTCTTTCTCGAAGCGTTTCCAATCGTCGGTGGAGGCGATTAGCTTGCCGCTAATGTGATTGGAACGTTGCGAGGCGAGAAACGCGACCAGTGCGATTTGTTTTTCCGCTGGCGTGCCGCCATCGATGCGCACATGGCGCGCTTCGGCGATCTCATGGGCGCCGGCATTCTCCTCGCCGGCCCGCAGGATCTCATCCGTCATGTGCGTGTACGACTGGCCGGGCGCTACGCAGTTGATCTGCACATTATCGCCGCTCACTTCCTCGGCCACACATTCGGCGAAGCGGGCTACGGCTGCCTTGGTCGCGGCGTATATCGAGAAGTTGGGCCGCGGATGGCCGGCGCCGCCGCAGACGATGACAACGATCTTGCCGGAGCGCTTGGCGACCATCGAGGGCAGCACTGCGCGTACCGAATTCATGACTCCGAGAAGATTGATGTTGAGCGTTTCCGCCCACGCTTCGGGCCGGGTCGCGATCAGCGGGCCGACCGGGCCCAAGACGCCGGCCGCGGCCACCAGGCCGTCCACGCCGCCGAGGACCACCTTCATGCGGTCTACCGCGGCCATTAGTTGCTCCAGGTCGCGCACGTCGGCGCGCAGCCGCAACGCGTTGCCGCCGGCCTGCTCGATTTCGAGCTTGGCCAAGTCCAGCTCCGGTTGGCTACGCGCCAGAAGTCCGACGCGGGCTCCCGCCTGCGCCAGCCCCAGCGCGAGGCGCTTGCCGATGCCCCGCCCCGCTCCCGTCACCAGGATGCTCTTGTTACGAATGTCACTCAAGACGAGTTTCTCCATGCAGGCGTCCCCACGCAATTGTAATCCGCTTCAGCGTGGCGAGCGTGGCATGGCCGGCGGCCTGGTGGCGAGGCCCGATTCCAAAGGATGCTTACTTCTTCGGCTTCAGGTCCCGCTTGAGCCGGCTTACAATATCGGAGGCGGTGCGATTCATCTCTTTGCCGGCAAAATCCTTGGGCGGTGCGTATATCGACCAGATCACCTGGCGCGACTTGGCGTCCACCAGGAACAGCGTGCCGTGCGCACGGCTGAAGCCGGAACTGGTGGCGGGGTTGCTCAGCGTGTTTTCCGTCTTCCCCAGCAGGGCTGGCGCCGGCGGCTCATCGCCCGGCTTGCCTTTTGCTTTCGAATGGGCTGCCTTTGCCGGCGGCGCCGACTCGTCGTCCGCTTTGGCAGCGGGTTCCGCGGCGGCCGGTTTTTCCGGCGCCGCCGACTCGTCGTCCGCCTTGGCGGCGGACTCCGCACTGGCCGCTTTCTCGTGCTCAGGCGGTTTGGGAGTCGGCGAAAATTTCTCCAACTCCGACTGGAAACCTTCGCTGATGTGGTCGGTGAGGACGGCGTCGGCCAGCTTGGGGTCCGTCACCACCTGGAAAACATGCGCATTGGTGAGCTGGTTCGCCAAATATTGGTCCATCCCGCGCGCCATCGGCAACAGGTATACGGAATGCACGCCGGCCAGATCCGCCGCGCACGCCAACGCGCCGACAAGCGGCAACAGGCACAGACATCGCTTCATGGTTTTCATCATAGCAACCGGCTTCTATCAAACTAGGACGGCACGCGCGCGGAAAAAGTCTGCGCCGGCAGGCAGGCCGGCGGTTTAGATCATGCCCTCCCAACTGGGACAGGAGATCGAACGTTACCTGGCGGCGCTGGAGCGCACGGCGGTTTCGCCGCACACGGTGGACGCCTACCGCGGCGATTTGCGGCAACTGCTCGAATTCCTTTCCCCGCCCGAGGCCGAGCCGCCGGCGCCCGAAACAATCGACCTGCTCCTGCTTCGCGAGTGGATGCTCTGGCTTTACCGGCAGCCATTGCAGGCGGTCAGCATTCGCCGCAAGGTGGCGGCCGTGCGCGGCCTGTTTCAATTCCTGCAGCGCGAGGGGGTGGCTGCCATCAATGTGGCTCGCCTACTGCGCCTTCCCAAGGCCCCGCAAAAACTCCCGGTCGTAATGACCGCAGAACAGATGAATACCCTGCTGGACCAGGTGGCCGCCGGCAAGCTCGAACGGCCCCACCCGTCGCGCGACCGCGCCCTGCTCGAGATTCTCTACGGCTGCGGCGTGCGCGTGAGCGAATTGGCCGGTTTGAACCTGGACGATCTCGATCGCGGTTCCTTGGCCGTCGCCGGTACGCCGCAAGAGGCGTGGATGCGCGTGCGCGGCAAGGGCAAGAAGGAACGCCAGGTGCCGCTGCCCGGCCAAGCCGCGGCTGCGCTCGAGCGGTACCTCGCCGAGCGGCCGGTGGAACGCGACGAATCGGCGGTGTTTCTCAATCATCGCGGCGGCCGTCTGAGCGTACGCGGCATCCACGGCATCGTCAAACTATATGCCACGGCGCTGTGCGGCGATCCATCGGTGCACCCGCACGGCTTCCGCCACGCCTACGCCACCCACCTGCTTGCCGCCGGCGCCGATCTTCGCGCCATCCAGGAGTTGTTGGGCCACGCGCGGCTTTCCACCACCCAGAAGTACACTCAGGTTTCGCTCACCGATCTCATGAAGGTGTACGACAAGGCGCATCCCAAGGCGTAACGCGTGGCAACCAGCCGACTCCATTTGCGTGCCGAATTCGCGCCCATGTTGTGCATGGCCGCTCCGCTGGCGCTGGCCGAGCTGGGCTGGATGGCAATGGGCCTCGAAGACACCATCATGGCTGGCCGCCTGGGCCCGGCCGCGTTGGGGGCCGGCAGTCTCGGCGCCATGCTGTTCTACCCACTCGCCATCTGCGGCACCGGCTTTCTCCTGGGCATGGATACGCTGGTGGCGCAGGCGCACGGCGCGCGGGACGCCGCGGACTGCCGGCGGACGCTGGTCAACGGCGTCTGGCTGAGTCTGGCACTCGCGGGGCCGTTGGCACTGGCGATTCTGCTATTGATTCCTCTGCTCCACGCCACCGGAACCAATCCCAATGTGATGGCGCTGTTCGATCCGTTTCTGAAGGCGCTGGCGTGGGGTCTACCACCGCTGCTCTTCTACGCCGCTTTCCGGCGCTACCTGCAGGCCGTCGATGTGGTCAAGCCCGTGACCTTCGCTCTGGTCAGCGCCAATGTGGTCAACGTACTCGGCAACTGGGTGCTGATGTACGGCCACTGCGGCGCGCCGCGCATGGGTTTGGAAGGCTCCGGGTGGTCCACCACCATTGCGCGCTGCTACATGGCGGCGGTGTTGCTGGCTACCATCGTGTGGCACGAGCGGCTCACAGGCAAGATCCTGTTGTCGATCTCCTGGCGGCCATCGATCGACCGCATTCGCCGCCTGGCGGGCTTGGGAATGCCGGCGGCGCTACAGATTCTGTTTGAAGGCGCGGTGTTCGCGCTGGTCAGCGCGTTCGCGGCGCACCTGGATGAGGCCTCGCTGGCGGCGCACAGCATCGCCATCAACGTGGTGTCGACCACCTACATGGTGCCGCTGGGCATCAGCTCGGCGGCGGCGGTGCGCGTGGGGCAGGCTTATGGCGCCGGCGACGCGCGCGGTGCGGCAGCGCGCGGCTGGACGGCGATTCTAATCGGCGCGCTGTTCATGGCCGGCGCGGGCGTGGCGCTGGGAACTGTGCCGCGCTGGATTGTCCGCATCTACACTACCGATGCCGGGGTAATCGCCACGGGCGTCGTCCTCTTGCGCATCGCCGCTCTGTTCCAACTCTTCGATGGCTTGCAGACGGTCTCCACCGGCGCGCTGCGCGGACTCGGCGACACGCGCACACCCATGCTGGCGCACCTGGCCGGCTACTGGGCCGTGGGCCTGCCAGTAGCATACCTATTGTGTTTTCGCTTGGGATGGGGCGCAGCCGGGATCTGGGTCGGCTTGAGCGCGGCGCTGATTCCGATCGGATCCGCGCTGGTCGCGGCGTGGCGTTGGCGGGTGCTGAAGATCGGCGCATGACCGTTCCCCTCCGAGCGGTCATGCGCCACAAATTCGATAACGGCACTCCCCAGTGGTCTTCGCGACCCGTGCCGTTCGCCTGTGGCAGTTAGATGCAGCGGAGGTCCCAAAAGATCCGTCGAGTTGGACCCAATCGCCGCTCGCTGCCTCGGAGTCCCAATGTGCTACCTCAGCGGCATTTAGCGAAAGCGTTTGCGCGATGCGGCTGCTATCGCTACTTGCGCCCGTAAATCACGGTGACGCTGGTCTGGCCGCTGCTGGCGCCGGCGGTCACGTTCAGACTACGGCCGTTTTCCTCGGACGCGGCAATGGTGCCTCCGTCGGAAGTGTTCGCCACCAGGTTGGTTTTCAGGCCCATGCCGTTGATCTTGTCCTGGTAAAACTTCATGACGTCTTGCGGAGAATCGGACGTCTTGAAGGTGAAGGTGCCGCCCTCGCCTTGATCGCTCGACCCGGTAAAGGCCACCTCTGGCTTGGAGCCGGGATACGCCGGAATCCAGGACGGAATCTTGCTCGAGTCGCCGCCGATTTCCAGGGTGGACCCATTGTCACCGGTCATGTTCATGTGGAAGCGGCCGTGCTGGACATCGTTGAAGGACAACGTCGCTACATGGCCATCCCGCTTGTTGCGCAGCGTGATGGTGCCGTTGCCTTCGTCGACGCGGACAACCTCCACGTCCGGGTTGGTCGCGGCGATCATCTTGCTGGCGGCCAAGCCGGGATTGCGTCGCCACTCGTCCGGATCGAATCCGGCCTGGTGGATCTTATGTAGCCCATACATGATGGCGCCGCCAACGCCGATGGCGCCCACCACAAACAAGCCGAGGACGATGACCAGTATCCACACGATGGGACTGGTCTTGCGCTGTGTCGGCACGGCGGGCGGCGGAGGCGCCACCGGCGACGCCTGGTAGGTTGGCGGCTGAACGGACGGTGGCGGCTGAAACGACGGTGGTGCCTGAACGGGCGGAGGCGCCGGCGCGGGCGGTTGTTGCCCAGCCGCGCTTATCGGTGTGCCACATTGCGTACAGAATGCGCCGCTG
>CAZFOP010000303.1:0-5265 GCA_964520085.1 uncultured Solibacteraceae bacterium
CGTGAAGAACGGGTGGCAGGAGGAGCAGATTTCCACGCGGATGTCGCCCTTGTGCGTGGACTGGGTCTTGAATGAGTGACCGCACGCGCAGATCACATTGATAGGGGCATACGCGGGATGAATTCCAGCCTTCATTTTGTTGCGGGGATCCTTTCGAGAATTTCAGTATAGCAAAAACGGGAAACCCCCGTGGCTCCCTGTCGGAACCCACGGGGGTTAATAGCCTTCGAAAAAGCCTGAGGCTTTGGTTGCGCAAGAGGCAGCCGGTCCACAGGAACTTGACCCCACTCACTGGAGAGCGGGCGTCGGCTACGTTGGGAGGCTCGACTTTAGCAGTCGGCCACCTCCTGCGGTCGCTTATGACTTTTCATCTTCTCTGGACCACCTCCTTTCCCAGTGATAAAAAAATATTCGCATGGAGGCAATGTAAAGTCAATACTGTTGTTTTCCATATGGAGCGCCGGCTGCCAGTCCGGCCGCAACATGTAGTATTGCGGTTACAGGTTGCGCGCTGCAAACCGGCACATCGCGAGGCCATCCATCAGCGCGAACGGCATCTGCCCCGTGGTGTAATGAGCGCACGGCAGCGTGCAGACCTGGTGCGGCAAACCCATCTCGCGGAAGGCCTGCAGCACCTGCTTTGAATAGACCGGCAGGAAGCTGGTGTCGTGCTTGGCCCAAATCAGCAGGCTGTTCATCTTGCGATTCTCCAGACGGCCCAGGTAGGCGGCCGGGCTGATCATGGACCAATAGCGGCGCAAATCGTCCTGCGAGACTTCGCTCGAGAACCCTTTGCGCACGTGCTGCGTGGCGAGCCCGGTCCACACCACGTCGGAAAAGTACATCGAGACGTGATTGAAAACGCCCAGCTTGACGCGGCTGTCGTGCGCCGCCACGATGAACGCCACGCAGGACCCCAGGCTAGTGCCCAGGATGGCGATTCGCTCGTAGCCTTGCACGACCAGCCAGTCCAGACACGCGCGCGCATCGATCACCGATTGCCGGGAAGCGTGAATCGTGCGGCCTACGTTGTTCGATACAGCGTAATCGGCGCGTTCGAGCTCGGGCGGCATGCGCTCGGCGTGGTATGCCATGCTCATGCGCAGCGCGCTCACGCCGAAGCGGTTCAGCAGCTTGGCCAGCCCGACGTGGCCATCCACGCCGGCGTTCCATTGCGGCAGCACCAGCACTGCCCGGCGCGGCCCGCGCTTGGCCGGAAACCATTCCGCATGCACCGTGTTGTTCTCCGGGTAGGGCGTCTCCACCGGACTTGTGAAGGTCAGATGTCCACCGCGCAATTGGTAATCCGCCGGTGTGCGGTAGCCGAAGAAACGATCCGAATCGGTTAGCGCCTCTTCCGCGAACCGGTCGAGCGCTTCGCGGGCGTTGCCGTTCACATGAGCGGGCAGCCCCGGGAATTCCAGCGTGCCTAGCCAGTCCAGCCCCCATTCAAACGGTCGCACCACGCGATTCGTATCGCGTGTCGCCAGCTTGCGTTCCCAATTGTCGATCCAGCGGGCATAGATTCCAGGCATGTTATTCGCAGAGAACTCTTTAGTTTACCGTGACGTGACGGCGCGGGCCAGTCTGGTGTCTAGACGAACCCGACTCCCCAAACTCCATTCCTTCTTAGGGCATGGGACGAGGAGCTTGGCTGTCCTCGCCGACGCCGCAGGACGGATCGTCAGGCACTATCTCGCAGGATGCGTCTTTGAGAATCCTGATCCGATTGTCAGTCAACAGGGTGAGCCAGGACTCGGCGCTGACGGACGGATAGCGCAGCTTGGCGAAGGCAACCCATGCGTCGCGATATTTCAACCAGGCCCTCTCGGCGGTCCTGATGCCCTCCGGCTGCACCGCCCCGAATTCGGACTGGTGTGCTTCCGCGCTGGCAAGTAACTTCCGATATAGTTCGTTGAGTCTTGCATCCGCCGCCACGAACTCCTTCGCGGAACCGTGGGGAAGATCCCCCTTCTCGAACCATCTCAGCGCGGCCAGGAATTCGTCGCGCAGCTTCTGTTCCGTGCCGATCTCTTCCGCCACTCGTAGCGTGCCGGAGGCGTTGATTTCCCCGTTTCCATGAGCTGTGGAGTAAGCTTGCTCGGCCTGCACCAAGGCGTTTAACGCATTCTGCTGCTGAGGCCAGTTCGTCGATAGAGTGCGCAGGCCGCCGGCTCGTAGCTGGTCTGTGAGCTCCTTGTCATAAGCGGCGCAGAAACCCTCCATGGCTCCACTGGTCATGTCGTCGCAGAATCGGAATTCGTTGCCGGGAGCGGCGGGTTTGTCTTGCAAAGACTCCAAATGGCGGACGCGGCCTTCGAACTCCGCCGGTGCCCAGCCTTGTTCGCAGGCGAAGCGGATGGCCAGCGGCAGGCTTCTCTTCACGCCTTCGCCGTTGGCATAGAGCACGCTGAGCATCGCCGATCCGCCGAAGACACTGGCAACGGTATATTCCGGCTCCATGCCGGCCTGAATCGCCAGCCGCTCGGTCCACGCGCAGTGCCGGGCAGCGGAGTAATCCACTTTGGCGCCGATGCCGGAGTAGAGCCGATACGAATCGCAATCGGGCCATGCTTTGGGAGCGGTAATCAGAGACGCTTCGGCGGGAAGGGGTGTTTTCAGGTATTTCTCGCACTTAGCCTTGGTCTGGTTATCGGTGTCTCCCAGTTGGCCAGACAAACGCGCGGCAGACACCACCGACAGAAGTACGACAACCATGGGCTTCTTCGTGTGAATTGGAGTCTCCTTCTCTCCGCACCGATTCTATTAGTGCCGATCTGCCCGAATTGTAGCACTCCCGAGTGGTTTCGCTTCGGAAGACGGGGAGAGATCGGGATGGGCCGGGCCACACATGCGAGTGACTCCGCCTTCGCAGCTTCTTACTGCGCGAACATCTCCATTAGCACACGGCCGAAGGAGCCACTCGGCGTTTCAACTCGGAGGATTGTGGCCAGCGTGGGGGCGATATCGTTGGGAGCGATGTTGCTATCGTATTCTCCGGCGCGGATTCCGGGCCCCAGGAAGATCACCGGCACGTGCGTATCGTAACCAAACGGCAGGCCGTGCGTGGTGCGCACCGCGCCGAAGATCCAGTAAGGGTCGGTCACCACTTCCAGATCCGCGCCGCGTCGCTGGTTATAGCCGTTCATCGCCGCGCGCCCCACCGGGTCGTCCGCCACCTGGCCCGCAGTCAGTTGGACGCCTGTGTACACGCGGAAAATGTGCGGCACTCGGCGCAACGCCTCGGCCGCGGTGCGCTCCACTTCGGCAAGGTCGAGCTTTTGGGCCGCAATCAGCTCGCGATTGAGACAGAGCGCCGATTCTTCCACCGCCGTGATCCAGTCGAACTTGCCGTACTTGGCGCTAAGGGCTTCCTGCACCGCCTTGCTGAGCAGATCGTCCGCCAGGCGTCCACCCGGCATATGGCGGGCCTGGTTCACCTCGGGCACGGGGGCTGCGCCATGATCCGCCGTCAAGACGATCAGCACGTTATTCAGCCCTACCGTGCGGTCCAGCGCCGCGAAGAACTTGCCGAGTAACTTGTCGGTAGCGACTGAAATCGCCCGTGCCTCCGGCGAATCCGGGCCATAGGCGTGGCCGACGTAATCGTTCGAGGAAAAACTTACTGCCAGCAGGTCGGTGACACCGCGCTGACCCAGTTGCTCGCCGGCCAGCGCGCGTTCGGCGAATGCCTCCACTAGCTCGTTGCCGAACGGTGTGGTCTCGATCGCTCGATACAACTGGCCCGGTTGCGGCATCTCGTGGCCCATCCAGGTAACTCCGGCGTAACGGTCGGCCGGGTGAGCAGCATTGGCTTCCTTTACCCAGGCCGGTGCTTCCGCCAGATAGTAAGTGCTGGTTACGAAGTTCCCGCTCTTGGCATCGAACCAATAAGCCCCATTCGCCATGTGGCCGGCCGGCAGAATAGCGGCCCGGTCCTTGAGCGAAATCCCGATCACGCGCGACTGGCTGTCGTCGGCGATCTTCAACTCATCGCCCACCGTGTCCACCAGCAGGCGCCGCGGCGAAGCTCCCTCGCCCGCCGCACCGACCAGTGTGGTCTCCGCATCCGAGACACTCGTCACCTGCTTGCCCTCGTCGCGGTCATACCAAGCATTGCCGATGATTCCGCTGACCGCTGGCATGGCCCCAGTCAGGAAGATGCTGTGCCCCACCGCCGTCACGGTGGGAAAGTGCTGGTAGCGGGCGTTGGTGAATACCGCTCCCTTGGTCAGCAGCAGGTCGAAGCCGCCGTGGTAGTCCGCGCGGTAGCGCGTGAGATAGTCGTAGCGGAACTGATCGATGACGATCGCCACCACCAGTCTCGGCTTCTTAGGAGCGGCGCTGAGCAGGCTGCCCGCCATCAGGACTAAGGCTAGGATCTTGTTCATAAACACTCAGGCTACCACTTGAATGTGACCGAGAAACGGTCCTCGAATACCGACCTGCCGAGTTCGCCGCCAGTGGTGCACCCCAGGCAAGCCGCGGCGCGGCGCCCGATGCTAGGCTGAACTAACGGACGGCGTCTCTCGATTCCGCCCGCAGCCTCGAGTTGCCGATGAATCCGATCAAGATCCTATTGTTCGCGCTCGCTGCCGCGCCGCTGGCATATTATGCGATCGCCATCTTCAGCACCTGGCGTTTTTTTCGCACCGCGCGAAGAGCGCCGCCGGTTGGTTCCGGCTTCACGCCCGGCGTTAGCAATCTCAAGCCCATCCGCGGCGCCGATCCGGACGCGTACGCGAACTTCGCCAGCTTCTGCTGCCAGGACTACGCCGACTACGAGCTGCTGTTCTGCGTGACCGATCGCGACGACCCCGCGCTGCCGGTGATCGAGGAGTTGCAGCGCGCCTTCCCGGAACGGCCGATCCGCGTGCTCTACGGCTCCGGCAGCGATGCCACCAACGATAAGGTGGCCAAACTCGACCGCTTGGTTGCAGAGGCTGCGCACCCGGTCGTGGTAATCAGCGACAGCGACGTCCGCGTCGGCCCGGATTATCTGCGCACTGTGGTAGCGGCGCTGGCCGATCCAAAGGTGGGCGCCACCACCTGCTTCTATGTGACGGCGCAGGAGAAAACCTTCGCCGACCGCTTGCATTCCACCGGCATGTTGTCGGATTTCTACGCCGGCATTATCGTTGCCTGGCAGTTGGATGGCGTTAAGTTTGCGCTGGGGCCGACCATCGCCACCACGCGCGAGCGTCTGGCCGGCTTCGGCGGATACCGCGCCATCGAGAACCTGCCCGGCGACGACCTGCTGGTCGG